>JAKASC010000254.1 GCA_021828245.1 Acidobacteriota bacterium | reverse complement strand
CAACGCCTTGGCCGGACAGGTTCTGCCGCAAAAGTCCACGGACTTTTATCCCAAGTTGCTGAGCGGCCTCACCCTCTACTGGATGGATAATCCTCAGGGGTTGTAAGGGAGCGCGCGTAATCCCGACGCAAGCAAGCGGCCATCCCAGGCGCCCGGTGCTTTTCCTCGCCGGGCCGTCGGTCGCGGGAAGCCTTGAAGCGTCTTCGAGCGTGGGACCCTAGGCTGACGGCTGGGCGAACGACTGGACGGCCGCTTGAACGTCCGGGTACACCTCAAAAACCGTAACCAGCTTGGTGATGTTGAGTTGTTCGGTGATTTTCTTGGTGAGATTGGCCAGCTTGATGCTGGCACCTTTGCTTTGCGCCGAGGTGTAACCGGCCACGAGAGTCCCAAGTCCCGCACTGTCCAGGTAAGTGACTTCACCAAGGTCCAGAACCATGCGGGTTACGCCACGGTCGAGTAACTCGCGAAGCCTGGAGCGAAGCTGGTTGCTTTCGTCCCCGAGCGTCGCCCGCCCGGCCAATCGCAGCACCGTCACGCCTGCCGTTTTTTCCTCTTCAATTTTCAACGCCATCGCATCCTCCCATGGTCTGCTGAGCGCCGCGCGGAAGCGCGCCCCACGGCCCAAGCCTCGGCGCGGTGCTCATTCGTTTTATTCAAATTCCGAACAGGACATGAAGTAGCCGCAGCGCGGGCACACCATCTTGCATCGTAACGGTTCCAATCGCAAACTGCAAACGGGACAAAACTGTGCAGGGAACTCTTCGGTCGGCGGCGGAGCCGTCCCAGGGCGAGGGCGTTCGGATTTCTGCTCCTTCTCTATGGTCACGCTCCCGACTTGACCTCTCCCCATTGGGCCGAGCCGTGACGGCGCTCCATGGCCGCGTCGGCTAGAATCCGCATTGCGATGCCGTGTTAGGTCCCATCCTCTTGCCGGTTAAGACTCTTTTCGCGGTGTTCGCCGTAACGTTCCTCCATAAAATCGCGGATGTTCTGGAAGGCACGGTCCAGCGTGGCCTCCTCGGCGAGATACACCACGCGGAAGTGCCGGGTGCCGGGGGCTTCCCCAAACCCGCTTCCGTGAACCACCAGCACTTGCCTTTGGCGGAGCAGCGCTTGGGCAAACGCTTCATCGTCTTCAGCCGTCTCCAACCGCGGAAAGGCGTAAAAGGCGCCACGCGGCGGCACGCAACTGAGCCGCGGGATCCGGCGGCACCAACTGACGGTAAGGTCGCGCCGGGCGCGAAGCTTTCTCCGCACCTCCACCAAATGCTCCTGCGGACCCTCGAGCGCGGCGGGCACCGCTTCCTGCAACGGATGGCTGGCGGAAAGCCGGGCTCGCAACAACTTATGAATACCTTCGGCGTAGGGTTTGACGGCGGCCGCCTCCCCACTTAGGATGCCCCAGCCCACGCGCCATCCCGGCGCCAGATAAGCCTTGGAAAGTCCGCTCAGCGTCACCACCGGAACGTCCGGCGCCAAGGCCGCGAGGGAAACATGCGGCTCCTCGTCCAAAATCAGCTTGGCGTAAATTTCGTCCGCCAAAATGACCCAGTGATGACGCCGCGCCAACTCGGCCAGCCGCTCCAAAGTTTGCCGTGAATAAACCGCTCCCGTGGGGTTGTTGGGGCTGATGACCACGATGGCCCGGGCGTGCGGTGGCGCCTGGGTTTCAAGAAAGTCCAAGTCCGGCTGCCAGCCGTTCGCTTCCACCAGCGGATAAGAGGTCGGGTCAATGCCGAGCTTTGCCAGGACCGCGCTATAAAGAGGGTACGTTGGGGATGGCGTCAAAACGGTTTCGCCCGGATTGACGAGCGCCGTCAGGCAAACGTCCACCGCCTCGCTGACGCCTGCGGTGATGAAAATGCTCTGGACACTGCGAATGCCGTGGCGTTCCGCGTCGCGCCGCACGGCTTCGAGGGCTCGCGGCGTGCCGGGCGAGGGTGCGTAACCGTTCTTGCCGTCCCGAAGCGCGCCCACGACCGCCTCAATCAAATGGGGAGGCGTGTGAAAATCAAAGCTGAGCGGATCGCCGATGTTCAGCGCAATAATGGACTTGCCTTGGCGAACCAGTTCATCGGCCAGCACAGCAAGGTCCCGGATAGCGTAACGAACATGCTCCAGGCGTCGCGCGGCGTGAATCTCTCCAACTTGCTGAAGCGTGGATGACATGGACGCCTCACTTTTAGCAGAAACGGCAGTGCGGGTCAATCTGCTGAGCGCCTTTTCGTTCCCCCGTCACCGTGCGGCGCGTGGAATCCTTCAAAGGCACCCTGGCTTCCCGGGTTACACTTTTTGCGGCTGAAGCAATCCCTGCGCGATGAGAGCCTTTTCGAGCTTCGACCGATTTTCGGCTTTCATGGGAACGAGCGGGAGGCGATAAACTTCCTGAATCATGCCCATCATCGCCAGCGCCGCCTTGACCGGAATGGGATTGGTCTCCAGAAAATTGGCCTGCATCAAGGGTAGAAGCTGGAAATGAAGCTTTCTCGCTTCCTCCCACTTGCCTTCGAGGGCCAGGCGCGTGAGGCGCGTCATCGGGCCGGGAATCTCATTCGACACCACGGAGATCACGCCGACGCCGCCCAGGGCCATCAAGGGAAAGGTAAAGGCGTCGTCGCCCGAGAAGACGCGGAAGCTCG
>JAKASC010000253.1 GCA_021828245.1 Acidobacteriota bacterium | reverse complement strand
CCCGGAGACAAAGTGGCCGTCGAGCTCTCGCCTTACGATTTGACGCGAGGTCGGATCGTTTACCGATATAAGTAGGGCGAAGCGACATTGGAACAGCGGCGCGAAGGGCGGCCCCTGCGCGTCGGCAAGGAGAAGGATGAAAGTACGCTCCTCAGTACGAAAGATTTGCGCCAAGTGTAAGATTGTCCGCCGGGCGGGTGTGGTGCGGGTGATTTGCGAGAACCCGAAGCACAAGCAGCGGCAAGGATAGACGGAAAGGCTCAGCGGAACGCCGGCCAGCCGAACCGACAACAGAGTTCCGGCGCAGGCTCCGGCGGTCAGGAGGCGGAAGCATGGCGAGAATAGCCGGCGTGGACTTACCCATCAAGAAGCGCGCCGAAATTGGCTTAACGTACATTTACGGTATCGGTCGGGCCAGGTCGTTTTCGATCCTGGCGCGTGCAGGCGTTGACCCGAACAAAAAGGTACAAGACTTGACGGATGAGGAGATCAATCACATCCGCCGGATTATCGAGGAAGAAGGCGGGGTGGAAGGAGATTTACGCAAGGAGATTGGGCTCAACGTCCGGCGTCTGATTGAAATTGGCTCCTATCGAGGGATGCGGCATCGGCGTAACCTCCCCGTGAGAGGTCAGCGCACCCACACCAACGCCCGAACTCGCAAGGGACCTCGCAAAGGAACCATTGCCAATAAGAAGCGAGCCACGGCGAAAACGTAACGGAACAAAAAGTGAAGCGACCCAAGACGGTCGCGCCCATGACGGAGGGATATGGCGAAGGGAACAGCCAAAGCAGGCAAAAAGAAGACATTCAAGAAGAAAGAGCGGCGCGCTATTCCGCACGGGACCGTTCATATTCGTGCAACGTTTAATAACACGATGGTGAGCATTACCGATCCGGAAGGCCGCATTGTCTGCTGGACAAGCGCCGGCTCGCTCGGCTTTAAGGGTTCGCGGAAGGGAACACCGTTTGCGGCTCAGCAGGCATCGGCGCGGGCGGCCAGTCTGGCGCGCGACCACGGCATGCGCTCGGTAGAGGTGCGCGTCAAAGGCCCGGGGGCTGGACGCGAATCCGCCATTCGCGCCTTGGCGTCGGCGGGCCTGGAAGTGCGCAGCATCAAGGATGTGACCCCCATTCCCCATAATGGTTGCCGCCCGCCCAAGCGACGCCGCGTGTGAGGTTGAGGGTTCGCAAAGGGTCATCTGATGACGGGAAACGGAGCGGGAGGCCAGGGTGGTCAACGAGCATGAGCGCTCTCGCTTCCCCAATTTTAGACTGAGTGCAGGGAGGATCGTTTGGCAAGGTATCGAGAAGCAGTTTGTCGGCTGTGCCGTCGGGAAGGTCAGAAGCTGTTCCTGAAGGGGCAGCGGTGTCTGACGGATAAATGCGCCATTGAAAAGCGTAATTTTCCTCCCGGCCAGCATGGGAAATCTCGGCGGCCGAAGCCCGTCGGCTATGGAGTGCAACTGCGCGAAAAGCAAAAGGTTCGCCGGCTCTATCAGATCTTGGAGGATCAGTTTCGGAATTATTTTGAAAAAGCCAGCCGGATGAAAGGAGTGACCGGTGAGAACCTGCTGCTGATGCTGGAGCGGCGGCTGGACAACGTTGTCTATCGGCTCGGCTGGGCTACCTCTCGTGCCGAGGCGCGGCAGTTGGTCCGCCATGGCCACGTCGCCGTGAACGGGAAGAAGGTCAGCATTCCTTCCTTCCAAGTTTCCGTGGGCGAAGAGATTATGGTTCGGGAAGGCAGCCGCGAGAACGCGACGATTCTGCGGGCCCTGGACTTGGCCGGCAACCGCGGCGTTCCCCCCTGGCTTAACTTCGACCGTGCCGCTCTCAAAGCCCAGGTGCTTTCGCTTCCCAAACGGGAAGACATCGGCTTCCCCATTCAAGAACAAATGATTGTCGAGCTTTATTCGAAATAATCGGTAAACTGCGAAGGCCCGCTGATCGGGCCTTCGGGAGGTAGAACACGATGCTGTGGAAGGGCTTTCAAAAACCCAAACGTCTGGCACCTAACACCGAAACCTTGACCGATAAGTACGGTCAATTTGTCGCCCAACCGTTCGAGCGCGGTTTCGGCACGACCATTGGCAATGCGCTTCGGCGGGTTCTGCTGTCTTCGATTGAGGGGGCTGCTGTCACCGCGGTCAAAATCGAGGGTGTGCTGCACGAATTCTCTCCCATCCCAGGAGTGGTCGAGGACGCAACGGACATCATTCTCAATTTGAAACAGATTCCGCTGAAGATGAATCACGAGGGGCCGAAGACGCTGGTGTTGGAAGTGGACCAGCCGGGCGAAGTGACCTCCCGCATGATTCAAGAAGATGCGGACATTGAAATCCTCGACAAGGATGCTTACATCGCCACGGTGAGTGAAGGCGGCAAGCTGCGCGTCGAGATGCGCGTCAAGCATGGACGCGGTTACGTCTCCGCAGAAAAGAATTTTGACGAAGACTTACCGATCGGTTATATCCCCGTGGATTCGGTCCACTCTCCGATCCGCAAAGTGAATTACACCGTGGAAGCCGCGCGGTTGGGCCAAATGACCGACTACGACAAGCTGACCTTGGACGTGTGGACCAACGGGGCGGTCACGCCGCAGGATGCCGTGGGTCTGGCCGCCAAGCTTCTCAAGGATCATCTGACGATTTTCG
>JAKASC010000252.1 GCA_021828245.1 Acidobacteriota bacterium | reverse complement strand
CCAATGACCACGCCGGCATGGAGGATGACGCGGTTGCCAATGATCGCCCCAGGATAAATTGTGACGCGGGGATAGAAGACGCACTGCTCGCCAATCCGAACCTGCGAACCGATGAAGACGCCCGCGCCGAGGCAGGTTTGGGCTCCCACGGTAGCTTCCTTCTCAATCACGGCGTAAGGGCCGATCGAAGCCCCCGGGTCAATCTTCGCGGTGACATGCACCAAGGCCGTTGGATGAATGCCGGGAGCGGGCTTTTCTCGCGGAAGCAAAATTTCCGCGGCGCGGGCCAAGGACGCTTTAGGCGATTGGACAGCAATCGTAAGGTGGCCAGGAAGTTCAACGCCTTCGGGAACCAGAATGCACCCGGCTTGGGATGCCTGAGCGCGCGCCAAAGCGCGCGGCGATTCAGCAAAGCTCAAATCCGTGGGCGTGGCGAATTCCAGAGCGGCAATCCCGCGGACCTGGACGGTGCCATCGCCTTGCAATTTGCCGCCAACGAGGCGAGCAATTTCGTCGGCATTCATTTTGACTCCTCCGCCGCCGAGCGCCGGGGCGAACGCGGAAGCCGCCCGGCGAGGCGGCCCGTTCAAGAATACAATTCCGGCGCGCCAGGGGGACGCGTCTTCCATCGCCGATGAACCCATAACCATTGGTCGGGATAGCGGCGCACATATTGCTCGATGAGGTGGGTGAAATGAGCGGTATTGAGCACAATGGCTTCTTCAGGGTCGGGGCGCTCAAGCCACGTCACAGCATCAAAGTGGAGCCGGTACTTTTTAAGCGCGCGATCCCAAATCACAAGCCCCAGGACGATGGGAACATTGAGCTTACGGGCGATGCGCGCCGGGCCCGTGGTGGTCGAGGCGGGAAGACCAAAAAAATCCACGAAGACGCCTTCCTCGGGCAGCATGTTCTGGTCCATCAACACTCCCACCGATTCTCCCCGCTCGAAGGCGCGGAGAACGCCGCGGGCGAAATCCTTCTTTTCAATGGGTCGCCCGCCACTGGCGGATCGGTAACGGTTGATGAGCGCATCCAAAAGGGGATTATCCATTTCTCGGACGACAAAGTTGCAGGGATACCCGTAAATGCCGTGGGCAAAAGACCCCAGCTCCCAATTGCCGAAGTGGGCCGTCAGAAAGAGCACGCCGCGGCCCTGTTGGCGGGCGCGTTCAAAAACCTCAAAGCCGTCATACACGATGAGCTTGTGAAGGTTGCTGCGGTCGAGGCGCGGGAAGTGGGCAAATTCGGCCAGCATCCGGCCCAGCGTTTGGAATTCGCCACGAACAATGCGACGGCGTTGGGAATCGGTCCAATCAGGGAAGGCCAGCCGCAGATTCGCCATGCCCACCTTGCGCAATTTCGGCCAGCAAGCGTAACTGAGCCTCGCAAGGCCCGCGCAGACCAACCGTGCGCACCCGAGAGGCATCCACCCCAGCAACTTCAGGATGACCCAGGCTACAGCGTACTCCAAGCGGTGCCGAAAAGTGGGTGGGCGCGCGCGATGGGCCGAACGTTGACCGGCTGGGTTTTGTTTCGACATCAAAGGGGCGCGGCTCAGACTTTCCAAAGCCCAATCCCTCGTATCCGGTGAGTGTTGTGAGCGGGGTCCATCGGCAGTGCGGGGAGGGGCGACGTTCGAAACAGGCCGAGAGAACCCTGCAAGCCTTCCCTCGCGGCCATGCAGACTCGGCAGGGGATTTCCACGGACAGGATTTCAGCTTCGTCCATTCAAGGCTCCTGTTCAATTGGCGCGCAAGGGCAAGTTCTTCAAGAAGAAAGTGATGATCCGATCTTCGTAGGCTTTTCGCTCGGAGGAGGAAGCCATATTGCCGGCTGAGTGGTTCACCAATTGGATTTCCTTCGGTTCGGGGGCCGCTCGATAAAGCGCTTCCGTGGTGGCTTTCAGGGAAGGGACATCTTCTCCGGCCACGAACAGCTTGGCGCGCCCCGCCAGCTTGGATAAATCCCGGCGAACCGGGGGATTGGCCGTGCCGAGCGTGAACAATCGAAACACTAAACCGGAAATGAATCGGAAGACAGAACCGGTCCCTCCCAGCTTGCGGTCCATTTCTACCTCAAACATCTGGAGCGGGCGCTCGTAAACATCATCCACGGCGAGGGCCTGCACCTTCGGATCGCGCTCTGCGGCCACCAGCGCCGCATAACCCCCGACGGAGGGTCCGTAAAGGCCGACGCGGTTGGGATTGATGCCCCGCCGGCGCGTGAGGGCTTGAATGGCAGCTTCGACATCGGATGCCTCGCGCACGCCCAAGTTCGAAAACGTTTCGCGCGCTTTAGGCCCAGAAAAATTAAAAAGGTACACGTTGAAATGGTTCTCTTGAAGAACAGCCCCTAAAGAAAGCATGTCGGCCCGGTTCATGTCATATCCGGGACAGAGAATGATGACCGGGGCTCCGCGAAGGCCGATGAGCAGCCAGCCGGCATGTTCGCCGCCTTGAGCATCGGTAAAACTAACGCTCAAGTAGCTGGGCAGCAAGTAGGTCGCCGGAGTAACATTCTCCACCTCATTGTGGGTGGTGGTAATACTATAAGTGAGAAAAGCGCTGGCGCCTATCAACACGACCAGCAGTACGCCGACCGCGATGAGCCCTCCCAGCAGCACCTTGGTCGCCACCTGCGGCGAAAGGCGGGAAGGAACAGCCACCGTTCGATTGCGTTCCAGAGCCATGCGGAATTTTCGGAGGCCCTAGGGTCTCGACCGCCGACCAAAAG
>JAKASC010000026.1 GCA_021828245.1 Acidobacteriota bacterium | reverse complement strand
GCCCGGTCTTGAGACCTGCTGAAAGGTAATTATGCGGGCGGGGAGCCACTGGTGACAAGTTGGCGAAAACGAGGCTCAGCGGAGATGGCGTGGAAGTCTTCATCAGACCGGGCCAAGATGCGATTGGCAGGCCGCAACTGAATCGCAGTGGCCAGGTGTTGGAGCGCCCGCTCCGTGTCGCCTTGCGAGGCGTAGGCGGCCCCGAGCGCGTAGTGGACATGTTCCCCGTTCGGCTGCAACTTATTCGCCTTGACCAGGTAATCCACCGCCAGACCGAATTGCCGGTTGTTCAGCGCGGCGATACCGTGCAGGTAATAATCTTCTGCAGTCCGCGCGGCGGGAAGCTCCCGCCCCACGCGCGGCTTGCATTGTTGCAAATGAACCCGCGCTCGGTCAGCAATCTCGCGTGCGGGGTGGGTGGCCAGCTTTTCGAAGATGGCGGCGGCTCGCTGAAAGTTTTGTTTGTGAAGCTGGTGGATCCCTGCCTCAAAGTCTCGGAGTGCCGCTTGGTAGGCAGCCCTTTCCGCGTCCGATGCTCTTTCGGCACGAACCTCCACATGAGCGACCTTGGGGTTAAGGCTTGCTCGACGGGAAGCGCCCCGAGGCAGCGGAGCCGCCAACCTTACCTGCGCCGCCGCTCTTGCCCGTCGTCTCTTGCCAGTTAGCAGCGAATCCCTGCCAGCACGTCTTTGCCTGTTGCGTTTAACCATAACCGTTTCAATCACTTACATCAGTGACTGAACCCTATTCATTCTGACTAAATATAGCAGAACCTCACCCCATCGTCAAATCTGCGTATCGCGCAGCCTAAAACGCTCGTCGCGGAGTCAAGTTACACTGTGGAGTTCAAATCTGTCCATTTCAAGCCGACTTTCCGACTCCCGATGAAAAACCAGGCAGCCCGAAGAAAAACAGGTGTGATTTGGTGAAAAAAGAACGGTGTTAATACGATGTAACGCAGCCTTCGAAAAAGGGCGGTTTGAATCCATTCGCCGCGAGGCGTTATAATTTGAGAGATTTAAGCGGGGAGCACGAGTATCCATGCCACCACTCAACATGTACGACAAAATTTGGGCCTCCCACGTTGTGGCCGAAGAGCCGGGCCGACCGGCTCTGATTTACATTGATCGCCATTTAATCCACGAAATCACTTCTCCACAAGCCTTTGCGGGACTTCGTTCCGCCGGACGGAAAGTGCGCCGGCCGGATTTAACCTTCGCGGTGATGGATCACTCGGTGCCCACCAAGAATCGGAATTTGCCCTTGGTGGACCAGGTGGCTGCCGCCCAATTCGAGGCGCTTGAGCGAAATTGCCGTGAGGCTGGGATTCTGCTTTTCAATATGCACGACCCCAACCAGGGCATTGTGCATATTATTGGCCCTGATTTGGGCATCACTCAGCCGGGTCTGACCATTGTGTGCGGTGACAGTCATACTTCGACCCACGGCGCCTTTGGAGCGTTGGCCTTCGGCATCGGCACGGCCGAAGTTGAGCACGTGCTGGCAACACAATGCTTATGGCAGTTCAGATCGAAGACCCTGCTGATTCTCTTAAATGGCCGGCGACGACGCGGGGTCACCGCGAAGGATCTGATCTTGGCCACCATCGGCAAAATCGGCGTAGGTGGAGCGACGGGGCACGTCATCGAGTACGCGGGGGAAGCCATTCGTGACCTTTCCATGGAAGGCCGGATGACCGTCTGCAATATGTCCATCGAGGCAGGGGGTCGCGCCGGAATGGTCGCTCCCGATGACACGACATTCGCCTACCTTGAGGGCCGGCCATTTGTTCCGCGAGGCAAAGAGTTTCAAGAAGCCGTCGAGCGGTGGAAAGCGGTGGCTTCCGACCCTGGGGCGCATTTTGATGATGTCGTGGAAATAGATGCCGCGCAGATTGCTCCGCAGGTGACCTGGGGAACGAACCCCGGCATGGTGGCCGACGTAACCGGCGCAGTCCCCGACCCGGCAACTTTCTCCGATTCGGAGATGCGCCATTCGGCTGAGCGGGCCTTGCAGTATATGGGGCTTGAACCTGGCACGCGCATCCAGGACATCTCCATAGATCGCGTTTTTATTGGTTCCTGCACGAACGCGCGCCTGGAGGATTTGAGGCTGGCGGCCAGCGTTCTCGACGGAAGAAAAGTTGCCAAGACCGTCAAGCAGGCCCTCGTGGTTCCGGGGTCCGAACGCATCAAGGCCCAGGCGGAGGCGGAGGGCTTGGACCGAATCTTCAAGGCCGCGGGCTTCGAGTGGCGCGACGCCGGATGCAGCATGTGCATCGGAATGAATGACGATGTTCTGCCGTCCGGGGAGCGCTGCGCTTCTACCTCCAATCGCAATTTTGAGGGCCGTCAGGGCAAAGGCGGGCGCACTCACCTGGTTAGCCCCATGATGGCCGCCGCCGCGGCAATCGAAGGCCATTTTGTGGACATCCGCCAGTGGAATGTGGACCATGCGGAGTAGAATCAAAAGCGCGAGGTGGGGAGCTAGGTCCCATCGCCACGGCGTAGGCAACAGCCCGTTGTAGAAGAGATTGAACCTATCGTCGCCGGAGTAGGCGGTGGCGGCGTGACGTTCCAAGAGTTGGAACAATCAGTCAAGGAATTACGCGATAACCAGGTCGTTCAGGGTCAAATTTTGAATCGCGTCGAACTGAACCTGGAACCCTTCACCGAGAGGCTGCGCACGCTGGAGGGGATGGTGGCGCAAAACACCCAGGCCATTGCGCGGAACACCCAGGCGCTTGGCAAGCTGGCCGACGGGATACTGTTGATCCAATCCGCATCGAAGGGATTGGTGCAAACCGTCGAGGGCTTGAGCACCACCGTGGAGCGGTTCATTCGAGACATGGAAGGAAACGGACACCGAGGTTAACGGAGGCGAGTAGATGACGCCATTCAGAAAGCATACCGGTCTTGTCGTGCCGCTCGACCGCGTCAACGTGGACACGGATCAGATTATTCCCAAACAATTTCTGAAGCTGCTGACGCGGGAGGGCTACGGCAAATTTCTCTTTTACGATTGGCGCTACCTCGAGGGCAGGAAACCCAATCCCGATTTCATCCTGAACCAGCCGCGCTATAAGGGCGCCTCGATCCTGCTGGCGCGCGCCAACTTTGGTTGCGGCTCAAGCCGCGAGCACGCCCCTTGGGCGGTTCTCGATTACGGCTTCCGCTCCATCATTGCCCCGAGCTACGCGGACATCTTCTACAACAATTGTTTTAAGAACGGCATTCTGCCGGTGACGCTGCCGGAAGAGCAAGTGGACGAATTGTTTCGTCGGGCTGCCGAGAAGGAAGGCTATACACTGACCGTGGACCTCGATAGCCAGACAGTGACGGATGAGAGCGGACTCAGATTCACTTTCGAGATTGATAGTTTCCGCAAGGAGTGCCTGTTAAACGGCTGGGATGATATTGGTCTGACGCTGCGCTTCGAAGACCAAATCGCAAACTACGAGCGCCGTTACCCGTCTCAGGCCCGCCAATACGGCCCGCTCGAGTCGCGATAGGGATGTGGGTCACAAAGGCCGATTGAGCTGCAAGGCCATCAGCGCAAAAGAACCCACAATGACGAGGACGGACACGAGCGACAGTCCATCCCAGATCTGCTGCTCGGCGCGCGTCGCCGGCTCCCCAGACGGGATCAGATAACCCAGCGCCAAACCGGAAATAAGGCCGCCCAAATGGGCTGCATTATCCACGCTGAAGAACAACCCGAAAATGAAGATATAGATCACCCACCGCCACAACATGCTCCGGTAGTCTTTGCCGAGGCTGCCATGATGAAAGCTCGTGCCAATCAGCACGCCGATCAGGCCGAGAATGGCCCCCGACGCTCCGATGGAGAGCGCCCAGGGATTCCACCACAGGCTGGCAATGAACCCGAGAATTCCGGTGACCAGGTACATCACCAAAAATTTCTGCGTTCCAAAGAGCGTTTCAACCTCCGGGCCGAGGTCAAACAGACACCATAGGTTGAATCCGATATGCAGCAGATTGGCATGGAGGAACATGGCGGTGATTAAGCGCCACCACTGGCCGGCGTACATGAGCGGGCCAAACTTGCCGCCCAACCGCAACATCACCATGGGTGAGATGGCTCCCCAGATTGGCCCTGCGCCTGCCCCGCCCTGCGTTTGCGTCATGTACCATTCCACGCCGTACATCACGATAATCACGGCGACCAGAATTGCGGTGGCAGTTCGCGGCACAGGGATGACACCGAGAACCCTTTCCGGCTCCATGCCTGTTCGGCTTCGGGCGCGAAGTGGGCCGGTCGGGGCGCCGCACATCGGGCAGACCTTGGCAGAACGGTCAATTAAGGCACGACAGTTGGGACACATGCGATGAGAGGTGTCATACGAGTCACCCCGGGAATTGAACCAGGAGTTCCAGGCTTGCTTGAACTGTTGCCACTTGAACCAGAATTTGGGAGGAAGTTCCATAGGGAATCGGCGGCTGAAAGCGAAAAATTCATTATAGGGCACTTCCGAAGCGCCGTGGAAATTCAATTGTCAGTTGGAGTCACCTTGCATAGAATAGCGGGGGAGGGGCGCCAGCGCACGTCAGTCAGAGTCTGACCGCGACACGAGGACGAGTCTTAGGACTCCAGGTGACGCCTTTTTTCAGCCAATCGGGCCGGGGCTTCGGTCGAAAGGCACGGCTCCTGGTGGCGGGAGCGCTTGTGCTCTTGGCCACGGGTTGTCTGCATCGCCGGCGCCGGCCGCTCGTGGGGCTGCCCCCCACCTATCCCCCGAGCGCCGTCCCGCCGGAAATCGTGCAAGGTCAGGAAGGAATCGCGTCCTGGTACGGTCCCGGTTTTAACGGAAAGCCAACCTCGGATGGGGAAATTTACAACATGTACGCGATGACCGCAGCGCATCGCACGCTGCCGTTTGGAACGCTGGTGCGCGTCCATGATTTGGAAAACGGACGCAGCGTGGTCGTCCGCATCAACGATCGCGGGCCGTTTGTCGAGGGACGCATTATTGACCTTTCCTATGCCGCCGCCCAGGCCCTCGGCATGAATGGCACGGCGCTGGTTCGGCTCCATGTTCTGGGGCTGGGGCCTAATGCCGACGGAGGCATCTATGCCGTGCAGATTGGCGCCTTTTTAGACCCACAAAATGCCAACCGGCTGAAGCAAGCCCTTGGGTCGCGGTTCGGGCCGGTGATGATCCAGACCTATCAGAGCGCCAACGGGTTGTTCTACCGCGTCCGGGTGGGCGAGTTTCAGACGATCGCAGGAGCGCGCGCGCTGGCTCGACAGCTTCTCGACGACAATCTCACGGTGCAAGCATTTGTTGTTCGGCTGAATTAGTAGATTGGCTTGGCGCGAAGGGACTTTTGAGGAAGCACTTATGGAGACGTTGACGGATTGCATTTTTTGCCAAATTCTGGCCGGGAAAAAGCCGGCCCGGATGGTTTACCAGGACGAGACGGTTGCGGCATTGGAGGACATTCGCCCGCAGGCGCCGGTGCATCTCCTGGTTATTCCGCGGCGCCATCTGAACTCGCTCCGCGAAGTGTCCGAAGAGGATGAAGCGGTTCTTGGGCACCTGCTCAGCGTGGCGTCCCAGCTCGCGCGTGAGCGCAAAATCGAAGCACAGGGTTACCGTGTGGTGATCAATAACGGAAACTGGGCGGGACAGACCGTGGACCACCTTCACCTTCATGTTCTTGGCGGGCGAGTTTTCCACTGGCCCCCCGGCTAGCTAGGCGGGCGGCTTGCGGTCGCCGCGCCGAGGTTTACCGGCCTTGGACTGCAACTTCTCTCCAAGTTTCTCGGCGATGACGGCGGCATTCGACCGTTCCGTATCGCGCGCTCCGAACACGAGCGTCAGCATGCCTTTCCGCGCCTCGGCTGCCAATTCCTTCAGTAATTCTCGGCGAGGCGACTGCGAGAGCTCCAAACGATATTTCTTACGGAATACCGGCCACTTCTTAGGATCGTGCTTGTACCAGGCGCGCAAGGAGGCGGAAGGCGCAATCTCCCGCATCCAGCGGGTTATCACGAGAGCTTCCTTTTTCAGACCTCTCGGCCAAAGGCCGTCCACCAGCACCCGGCATCCGTCCTGCGGACCGACCGGATCGTACACCCGCTTTGTCTGGACTGGCATCGTCCACGTCCTTCCCAACGCGGTTTCGACTTCAACCGATCCAACCGCGTCATGCGACCTTGCCGAGGATATATTATCCGGCAAGGTTATCAATTGTGTCACCCATACTTCTTACTTGAGTTCACTCTCATCTGACCCTATAATCCCCGCCCATGGTGGAGTCATACCCACAAGGATCATCGGAAGCGGGGAACCGACGCAGCACGCGCATCCAGATCTCTGTCCCAGTAATCATTACAGGCATAGACGCTTCGGGGCGCCCCTTCAAAGAAAGTACCCGAACGCTGGTCATCAATCAACACGGTGGGAAAATTGCCACTTTCCATCAGCTTGATTTGGGAACCGAAATCACCATTGAAAACCGGCGTTTAGGCCTCACTGCCCGAGCTGGGGTGGTGTGGCTGGGCGAGCGCCGCTCACTCAAGGAACCAGCACAGATTGGAATCCAGCTTTTCGAGGCACAAAACATTTGGGGTGTGGAATTTACTCCTGAGGATTGGCAGAAAATTCAGCCGAGCCGCGTGGAACTGAAGCCCACGGCGAGCATAGGTGAGCAGGCGGAGAAATCCGCATCCGGAGACATTATGGCAACGAAGGTTTCTCCCTCTGAAGCGCCTGCCACGGAGTCCGGAGTTCAGCCTCCAGTCGGCGCCAAAGCAACCGCCTCCAGCGACGCGGCGCCCGCGATGGCAGCGAGCGCCGAAGCCCGCCTGAAGGATTTCGAAGACCGCCTCCGGGCTTTGGCCGAGCACGTGGGCGCCGAAGCCGAAGCGACCATTCAAGCGGCCGCTGTGGGCATTGAAGAGCGGCTAACGAGCGCGGCGGAGGTGCAGCTACAAACGATCCTGGAAAAGATTGAGGGGACTCGCCAACAAGCGGATTCTCTCCTTGCTCAGGCGCGGGAGATCCGTGCGGCGGCCCAGCAGGAGATCGAGAAGGTGCGGACGGAAATTGGAGCTGCACGGAAACAAATCTTGGAGGAGATTGAGCGCGAATCGAAAGAGAGAATCTTGGCGATCTGGGAGCCGGCCGCCGCGGACGCAACCAGGAACATGGGCAACACCTTCGAGCAACTCATCAAGGACGCGCTGGGGCGATTGGACCGCGAAGCCGTCGAGCGGTTGAATCAAATGATGGAGGGCCGTCAGGCAAGCATGACCTCAACCCTTCAATCTCAAGCGGATTTAGCGCTGAAGGATGCTGAAAATCAGCTTCACTCGATGGCCCAGGCCGTTACCAGCCAGTGGAATTCATCCTTCGAGAAAAGCGCCGAGCAAATCGGTAACGCGCTCCGCACACAACTTGAGAAAGAGCTTCGAGATGCCGCGGAACGGATGATGGGTGAAATGGTCCGGTCCGTCAAGGAGCGCACCCAAGCCGCTCTGGGAGAGATTGAATCCGGCCTCAAAGCCCCGCTCCAGAAAATTCGTGAACAGGTTCAATCGGAGATTGACGGTGCGGATTTGCGGGCCCGCAAATATTGCGAGCAGGAAGTTGAACGCGCCGACCGCATGGCGGATGCTCACCTTGACACGCGGATCGAGAAGTTTAAGGAAATTCTCAACCAAGCAGCCGATCAAACTCGGAGCAAAGCCCAGGAAACCACGGAGCGAATACTCCAGGATTTTCGGAGCCAAGCCATGGTGGTTTCCCAGACAGTGCTGGAAGGATTGAAAGAGCAAGCGTCGGGGGTGGCGAGCGGCTCCATGCATCATCTGGAAACGGAGAGTGGAAAAGTGCTCGCGGGTCGGATGGCAAAAGCTCAGGAAGAATTTTTAAGCTCCGCCATGCCCGCCTTGGCGGAGAAGTTGAAGGCTTCGCAAAGGAACACCATCGAAGAAGCTCGAAAATACATTGTGGCGTTTGGAAAATCCACCATCGAATCACTGAACAAAGAAGCGGGCGCGGGCCTGGACCACTATCGGCAGGAACTGCAACGGCTGGCCGCGCAAGAAGCAGCGGAGATGGCCGAACGCCTCCGGCAAGAGCGGGACGCGGCCCTCAAGGAAGCTCAGGAAGTCTTTCGAACAACCATCGCGCAGATGTTCACTTCGTTGGGGTCCGCGACCAAGAAGGAAGCGCCGCGTTAGGGCCGCGCAATTTTGTCAGCCCTGAAAACCCCGGTGAAAGCAATCAAAACAGAAGGGCTTGCCTCCCCGCAGACCGCCGACGAATTTCTGATGCGCGCGGCGCTGCGGGAGGCGGAGCGTGCCGCCGCTCAGGGCGAGGTGCCGGTCGGCGCGGTGGTCGTCTCTGAAGGCCGCATCATCAGCCGAGCCCACAACCAGCCCCTGCATTTGAACGATCCCACTGCGCACGCGGAGATTCTCGCCCTCCGACGAGCAGCGCGGCGACTGGGTAACTATCGCCTTTCCGGTTGCACGCTCTATGTTACAATCGAACCGTGCGTCATGTGTGCGGGCGCATTGGGTCACGCTCGCGTGCGCCGTGTGGTTTTTGGCGCTCCAGACCGCAAGGCGGGAGCCTGCGGTTCCGCCCTGATGGTTCTGAACCACCCCCGCTTCCGCCCTCGAATCGAAATCACGGGCGGCGTGCTTTCCTCAGCTTGCGGCGCGATGTTGCGGCAGTTTTTTGTAGAGCGGCGGCACAAGAACCGGCACGCCAACGCGGAGGGTGAGCGCGGCCTTCAGACGCCCAGCGGACCCTTACAGGCCGGAGAGGTACCGAAGCGGTCATAACGGGGGCGCCTCGAAAGCGTCTTGCCTGCCAAAAGCGGGCACGTGGGTTCGAATCCCACCCTCTCCGCCAAACCATCCGCCGCTTCGGTGGGCCGGAGTGGCCGCAGGCCGCTTCAAGTTTTCGGTTTTTCTCTAATATGTCAGTCGGTGGCTTTCGCCCTTGAAGTTGATCGTCGTCGAGTGGCGCAGCACCCGAGAGGTTGACAGTGCCGTACCTCGGCGGGCTATTGTTATTGTTCCTCTGGTATGCTATAAGCCATGAACTCCGGCCGTGGTGGATAGGCGTCGGAGAATTGTAGGCATTATCGGAATCGCGCTTACCGAACCAGGGGATTCCGGAGATTGGATCCGACAAGGAAAAGGCTAAACCAGCGTGAGCTTCATTAATTTTGCTTCTCGTGAAATCAACTGCAAGATTGTTTACTACGGCCCCGGCCTTGGGGGGAAGACCACCAACCTGCAATATATTTTTGAGCAAACCGCCGGCAAGGCCGGCGGAAAGATGATCTCCCTGGCCACCGAAACGGACCGCACACTCTTCTTTGATTTTCTACCTTTGGACCTCGGAACGGTTCGCGGCTTCAAGACCCGCTTTCATCTTTATACGGTTCCCGGCCAGGTGTTTTATGACGCCAGCCGCAAATTGATCCTCCGAGGCGTGGACGGCGTCATTTTCGTTGCCGACTCGCAAGAGGAACGCATGGACGCCAACCTTGAAGCCATCGAGAATCTTCAAGACAACCTGAAGGAACACGGATACGACTTTATGAAGATTCCGTATGTGCTCCAGCTCAACAAGCGGGACCTTCCAAGCGCCTTGCCCGTCGAAGAGCTCAAAAAGCAATTGTCCCGGAAAGATGAACCCACCTTTGAGGCGGTCGCCTTCAAAGGGACAGGGGTCTTCGAGACCTTGAAAGAATGCGGTCGCCTTGTTCTGGCCGAGCTCAAAAAAGGCTGAATCCCAGCCTCGCCTGACCGCGCTCTTCTTAACCGAGCCCGCCACCCACCCAAAGTCCCAGGTTACACGTTGGAGAATTCTTCAAGCGGCTTGAAGTTGGTGGTCGTTGACCACGCACGGAGCAAAGCCATCCTGATTAGGAATGGCTTGGGGCTGTCAGGGCCGCGATTAAGCGTCAAAGCTTCCCGTGACCCCGCGGAACCCATGCGCCGCTTGCTTGAACATCCACTTCAGCACACGCTTGGCGCTGTAGCAGTGGGAGAGGATGTAATTGCAAGTCGAGAGGCAGTGTTTGGAGCACTCGAGCTTCATCTCATCGAGCTGTTTGACATCAAACTTGTGGTTGCCAACCTTCCCCCAGTCATAGGTCGCAGAGTACATCGGGAAGCAAGGCGCCAGCGTTCCGTCGGGGCGAATGATGAGGTTGTTTTGGCCCGCCCGGCAATTCCATGGCTCAACCTCGCCACGCATCAGGCGTTTCATATCATGCATGTGCTGAATGGGATTCGCCACCTTGTAACCCTGCCGCTGCTTTTCAATCAGTTGATCGAGCAGCGCCTCGACCTTTGGGAAATCGTCCGGGGTAAGATAGGTTTCATTGCGCTCCAGGTGCTGGAAGTGACTCTGCTCGGTCAGCGGAGCCTCATTGATGTGGTAATCCGTGGCCAGCCCGTTGGCGTGCGCAATCTCGGTCAACTCCAACACGTCCTCTTGGTTGATGTGCGTGATGTTGATGTTAATCATGGCTGCGTAACCGTACTTCCGCTGGTTCTTGACCATGTAATCGAAATAAGGACGGATGCGATTCAAGGCTTTCGGCAGGCCCGGCTTCTCCTCGACGCAATCAATCGCCAGGTTGATAATGCCTACGCCCGCGTCGCCGATCCGATCTATCACCTCGGGGCGCATCAAGCGTCCATTAGTCGGCAAATAAACGTAAAAACCCTTTTTGGCCGCATAATAGGTGACTTTATGCACAAATTGAGGCCGCAGGAGCGGCTCGCCGCCCATCAGCGCCAGGACTCGACAGCCGATGGATTCCAGCCAGTCAATTGAGCGCCGGCCGGTGTCTTCGGTCATCCCCTTGACGTTGTTGTTGAACGACCAGCAATAGTGGCAGTCCACATTGCACTTAAATTCCGTAAAAAGATAAGCAATAATCGGCCGCAGTTCACCCCGATGATAAAGCGATTGCGCGAACGGCCAACCCCAGCAAAGGAAGGCGCGCTTGGTATTCAGACGATGCCATTCCTTGTCCGTCATATCGCGCTCGTAGGTTCGCTGCGGATAGATCGGTTCAGGAAAGCGCAGCGCTTCGCCGGTTGAACCAAGGGCAGGAGCAGGCTTGGGTGTGGGTTTTCTCTCTCCCTTCATGAGCAGATCATGCAGTTGAACATCCACCCGGAACGGAGGTTGAGCATTCTTCGTGGGATCGGGACTCAGAACTTCGGCCATTTAATCTCCTTCCTCTTTTCGGCTTGATATTGCTCTGCAGACAAGGCAACCGTTCATTGCACATGACCCTGCAGGTTCGCTGCCTTACTGCGTCGCGCTCGCCCACCCGCCGCCCGTTGCGGCGAGTGCCGTCGCACAACTTGTTTATCATAACATAGACGCCCATAGTCAGGCGCGTCAGGGTCAAAACGAGTTCAAATGATTGAAACCAGCATCCTCCGCGGAAGGTTGGTTGATCTCCTCAGAAGGCCGTGGCGATGAAACGTCGGAAATTCTCCTCCTACTGGCAGCTAGTGCATATAAACGGCGCAGAAGGAGCGTGGGAAGCGGTGGCCTTGGTTTCCGTGGCCGGCGACGTAAGAACGAAGGTTAATTCCGTGCCGGGCTGAAGCACCACGTTTTTGTGGTGTTTAACGAGATAGGAGATCAGCCCCACGAGCGCGCCCGCGCCGACGCCGTACAAAGCTCCTGTGCCGCCATCCACCAGAACCCCGCCGCCCGCACCAATCGCGGCGCCGATCCCGGCGTCTTTGGCCGTCTGCTTGGCGGTCTTGGAGGGGCCTTGCACCGTGCCTTCGTTCCCTTTGACCTTGACAGACGACGTTTGGCTGTTGCCCAACTCGCCCGTGAACGCAAAGGCTTGTCCTTTCTTCGTCACAATTTCATCCGCCACCAGGCGCATTTCGGCTTTGCCACGAATACGGCCGGGCGGCTTTACGAAAGTCACATGTCCGCGCAGCGTGCTGCCCGGATGAATCACTTCCTCACCCCCCACGAAGACCGGATCCTCCACTTTCGCCGTAAAGCCGTCTCCATTGTGGTCCACGGAAGAATCGAGCGGGGAGACCAAAACCACGTTAATGCGGGTTCCGGCCGGAAGGATTACTTTTGGTTTTGAATCGGCGAACAACATCGCGGACGTAGCCGTCATCATCAACGTCCAAGTGATGATCCTCCAGTCTCTTCGCATGGCTTACTCCACCGAATGACTCGACGTCCGACTTCCCTTCCTCATACGATTCAGGAAGCCGACTTCCGGTTGCATGCGGTTGCCAGAGCACGCCGGAAGACCGCTCTCTCCAATGACAAGTATGATGGCCGGCTGCGGCACTGTCAATCCCGGATAGCGTGGCACTTGGCCGGCGGCCGGACACCCTGAAATGGGCATAGCGTGTGCCGTCGTGGACTCCCAATCTTGCCGCCCAGCCAGCTCGCCGGCCAAGATTGACGACTCGGCAGACGGGGAGGCAAGTTCGTCTTGTCAGCCCCGGACGCCACGGCGCAGGCGTTGACCACCCCTCGATGGGCGAGCTCGTCAGGCACTTGATGTTGCTCAAGCCGTGTGGTAGGCTCCCCTCAGAAGTCAAAATCTATTCAGGAGGTGGCACACCCGTGAGCACCCCGACCGAGGTCATCCGGGAGCAATTGATGGCCACGAACGAGCAGTACCGAGAATTGCAACGTCAACACGCCGCCTACGCCGCCGAGCTCGACCGGCTCCTAAGCAAACCCCACCTCAGTGACCAAGAAAAAATGGAGGAAATCCGCCTGAAGAAGCTGAAACTACGGCTAAAAGACCAAATGGCTGCGCTGCTGCAGCATGCCAGCAAGCACAACTGAGAAGTGGCCCGCCAAACGATGCCTTCGCCTGGTGGCCGCCACAGAAGTGTCGTGAGCCGCAGCAGGCCCACACGGCAACGAAGACCCTCTCGGGCGTAACAGCATGGTCAAGGAAGGGTACTGGTTTGGGCTGCCTCTGCTGCTGATTGCCTGCGGCTTGATGAGCCTCGGCTATTTGGAGTCGGCAGAGGGGCTGACCGCAGGCGGAATCTTCTTTCTCGCTCTAGCTCTCCTAGTAATGAATTTTTTCCGCGATCCGGAGCGCATCGCTCCTGCCGATCCCCACGCCATCGCCTCACCGGCCGACGGAAAGGTGGTGGAGATCAGCGAAGAACCGGTCGGCTCAAAACGCTTTCAGCGAGTCAGCATTTTCATGTCGCCGTTCGACGTGCATGTCAATCGCTCGCCGATTGCAGGTACAATTGGAGAGGTAAGCTACCGGAAGGGAAAGTTTCGCGTGGCCTATGATCCGCGGGCATCCGTCGAAAATGAGCAGAATATCTTCTGGGTGCGTGGCAAGCAGGGCGAGGTGATAGTGCGACAGATTGCGGGCGTGGTGGCGCGGCGGATAGTTTTTTGGAAGCGCGCGGGCGACTACACCAGGCGCGGTGAGCGCGTAGGCTTGATTCGGTTCGGATCGCGGGTAGATGTTCTTATGGACATGTCCGTTCGCGTTGCGGTCCGGAAAGGCCACCGCGTCCGCGCAGGGAGCAGCATTATTGGATACAGCGCCAATCAAGATGACTAGACCGGAGTCCGAACGAGGCTTGCAGCGGGGCTTCTCCATTCTGCCGAGTCTGTTCACGGTGGGAACCCTGGTTTGCGGGTATTACGCCATCCTGTCTTCGCTCGAAGCCAATCGAATACTCTCCTCACCCCATGGAGCGGTCATGGCCGCCCAGGCTTTTGACAGTGCCGCGAAGGCCATCGGCATTGCCATTGTCTTCGATGGGCTGGATGGTCGCATTGCCCGGCTAACCAATTCCGCGTCCAATTTCGGCCGCGAATTCGATTCTCTAGCTGACATTATTACCTTCGGGGTAGCGCCAGCGTTGCTGGCCTACACGTGGGGAATGCGAGCCGTGATGGCTTCGGCCAGCGCCTCGTTGGCCACGCACCTTCAACAGGCCGGCTGGATTATCACCTTCACCTTTGTCATCTGCGGCGCGGCCCGCCTGGCGCGCTTCAACATTGAGAGTGTCCGCTCATCGTCCGACCGGCGGTTCTTTGTGGGCATGCCGATTCCGGGAGCCGCCGGCGTTATCGCGGCCATCGTTCATTGGGAGAAGAAGCCGCTCCAGAGCTGGCCGGCGGCGGTGGTTTGGATGGCCTTATCCTTGCTTCTGGCCTTCTTGATGGTGAGCCGGGTTCGCTATTACAGCTTCAAGGCCATTGACCTCCAGCGAAGACGCCCCTACGTGACCATTATCTTTATTGGTGTGCTCACCTGGGCCATCGTGATGTATTCCGAAACGGTCCTGCTGACGCTGGCCTTGACCTACCTCATTTCCGGATTGGCCCTGCGCGTGATCTCAAAGCTACGACCAAGCCCACCAGCTTCAGAAGAGGCTCACGCTTCATGAGACGCGGAATAAAGGGTTCTCGTGTGGCCGTGGTCGGGGCATCCTCGCTCCTTGGCAAAGAGCTGTTGCAACAGCTCGAAGAACGAGGCTTCCCCGTGGAGCGACTCGTCACCTTCGAGGATGAGTCAGGGGAAGCCGAACTGCCGATTGTGGATTTGGGGCGTGGCGAGCAGCGACTGGCGTCGGATGAATCGGTTCGCAGCTCCGACCTGGATTTCACTTTTCTGGCCGCGTCCCCGGAACCGTGGCCGTCGTTTCTGGCAAAGCCCGGGGAAGGGGTGGAGGCGGGTTGCGCGGTCATTGATCTAAGCGGGCGGCTCGAGCCTTCCGCGTCGGTAGAGGTCCGCATTCCCATGCTCGAGGCGGAAACGACCTCCAGGCCCGAGCGCCGGGGGACCGTCGCCATCGCTCCTCATGGGGCGACCATCGTCACAGCGCTCCTGCTCCGGCGCTTGAGCGCAAGGTTCGAAATCGAGCGAGTGACGGCGCATATCTTAAGCCCGGCCGCCGAGATCGGTCCCCGTGCCATCGAAGAGCTGCAAAAGCAGACGATCAACCTGCTGAGCTTTCAAAAGATTCCACAAGATGTCTATGGGGGCCGCATGGCGTTCAATCTGCTGCCCCGCTTGGCCGGCAAAAACAGCACAGCGAACCCTCAGATGGAAGCCCGGCTTCGCCGAGAGCTGGCGGCCTACCTTGGCAATTGGGCGCCCGTGCCCTCCTTGCGGGTGGTGCAGGCGCCGGTTTTCTATTCGCTCAGCATGTCGTTTTACATTGAGACGAAAGGGGTGGTGCTGCCGGCGGCTGCCGAGACGGCGCTTGCTGGCGACCCCGTAAGAATTTCAAAGGCCACGGAAGCACCTCCGTCAGCGGCCGAAGCGTCGGATACGGAAACGATCTGGGTGGACCGTGTCGAGGCTGACCCTGGCCATCCGTCAGGACTGTGGCTGTGGGTGGTTGCCGATCCGCTCCGGCTGGCGGCCGTCAACGCGATTCAGACCGCCGAAAGCATAAGAAAACGGAGGTCCGCCGGATGACATGGCCAGCAAGCTGAATTTCCCCCGGCGGTTGGTTTTGGCACTGGCCATCGCCTGCGCGGCGACCGGCTGCGGCTACCATGAAGCGGGTCGTGCAACTTCGCTTCCCCCCGACGTCAAGACCATCGCCATTCCCACGTTTGTGAACCAAACGGCACGCTTCCGCATTGAACAAATGCTAACGTCGGCGGTGACGCGCCAGTTCATTGAGCGGACCAATTTTCAA
>JAKASC010000025.1 GCA_021828245.1 Acidobacteriota bacterium | reverse complement strand
ATGGTGTGTTTCGTCAACGTCGAAAGCGTGGATCGAATCATCTATGCCATCTTCAATGGCTACAACGAAAAACATGAATGGCGGAACCGTACCCTCCGCCTTTTTACACAAGCAGCTTGACGTCACCAAAGCGATTACGCATCTTGACAAACCGCTCTGCATGGGTTACAATTGATAATCATAGGGAAGCGAGCGGCGGGAGGCGCGTGGTCCTGATTTCCAGGATTTCCTCTTCCGGCTGGCTCGAGGTAGGTTGCCATTTGAGGCAGGTCAATACCGTCACAAGCCCAACTACCTGCTTATTCCTCGGGGAATTCAGACCTCGGGCGAGCGTTATCGTTCCTAGCAAACGCTGAAGGATGTTTGGAACCGTGACCACGGTTAATGAGTTGGTCTTTTTCGTTGGGTTACTTATCATCTACGTTACATACATAGTAATAGGCCGGGCACAACGATCCCTTGTTAACCGAACTTCCCGCTTTCGGTGCCTTTCTTGGGTACCTGCCGAGCTGGTAATTAAAACTCAGCGCCGCACTTTCGCTTCCTACTCCTTCAAGGCTCAATTTGAGGGGCTCTTTAGCAAGTCCTTTCCCGCCGCCTCTTTAACCATCGTCGGATCTCACGTCTGGCCCCAGGGCCTGCCGCCTTAGAAGACTTTAGGCATCTGCAAATGCGTTCCAACACTTTGTTAATGGAGGGTGACAATGCAATCCAGCAAGAAAGACATTAATTTTTTTTGCCGATCAACCTTTCCTGCGGCCCCGTCCGCGCCCGTTTTCTTCTCCAGTTCTCAGGTCCCTGCGGTGTTGCCAGTTGCGAACTCCAACCTCTCTTTTACCGGGCCGCGCTGCCAGGAGCGAGGATGCGTTTTCCCTTTAGCCTCTGCTTCCAGCCGGCACTGTCGTTATCATGAGAGTCAGCAAGCCGAGCCTCAGCTCTTTCGTTCCCACCAGCCTTCATGGGCGGTCATGGAGCGGGCGCGATTTGGTCTGCCGGATTCTCATGGTGAACCCGATCCGCACTCCCGTGACCGACGCCGTTTGGCGGAGTTGTGGGAACGATTTCAGAGTGACGATTCCGCGTAGCTGAAGCCGAGACCTTGTTGCCTGCCAACTCATCCTGATGGAGGATGGTCGGCAAAACCGAAGGCGCGAGCCGGGCAATGGTTGATGGACCCCGCTGGCAGGGCCGACCGGCAACGGATATTCGCGTCTTCAGAGGGTGCAATGGAGCTGCCCTCACAAGCCTACGCACCCTGGCGATCCGACGATTTTCACGAAACGAGGTGACCATTGGAAGCCATCACTCAAGGTTCTCGTGTTGATGCGGGCCAGGAGAAAGCCTACCGCCTCTCGGCGCAAGGTCCGTTACTGTCTCCTTCGCGGGCTTGGCATATTCTCCGCCAGCGGACGGGTGGGCGTCTTGCTCGTTCAACCTTTTATCGCTGGCTGGAGAGCGGCCGAGCCTATTCTTTGCGTGTGGGCACGCGGATTTATGTTCCTTGGCGCGAGGTTGAGGAAATTATCCGCAAATGCCTCAACGGGGAAGCGCTTTAGACTCAACGCAACATGGGGGCTGTCAGAGGCGACTGGAATCATCCCAAGTTTTCGTACCATTTGACGTTTGCGGTCGAGGAGCCAATGGCCACGACGTCCAATCGGCCGTCACCGTTGATGTCGGCGAGGACGGCGCACGAGGCCGCCATCTTGTCGTCGAGCAACTGACGCTCCCAACGCCCGCCCGAACGGTCCGCCGGGTAATAGACGTAAAGGCTGGTCCCAGGCCCGCGGTAGCCGGCCACAATTTCATCGTTACCGTCGCCGTCCAGGTCTCCGCAGGCCAGGGCATGGCCGCTGTGAAAGGAATCATCAATCACATGACGATTCCAAATCAAGCCGGAGGAATCATCGGGCGGCATGGTATAGACGACCACTTGCTCGCCGTGCCAGGGCTCGATGGTAGCTAGGAAGCGGCGGCCGGCGACCTTTCCGACGCCGATTTCGCTGGCGCCACGGCGCGGGCCGGGCGTCTGGTCCCCGGAGACCAGATGGATTCGGCTCCAATTCAGGTTGGGCACCTGGCCGGTGCTCTCAAAAAGGGTAACGCCTTCAAAGCTGGCCGTGAGCAATTCGTCCCGCCGGTCGCCGTTCCAGTCCATCACAAGCGCTCCATGCACGACGGTCAAGGAGTCGTCAATGAGGTAGGGGAACCACACCGCGTTCTCCTCGTCTCGGCTTGAGGCGTGCGGCGTGAGAAAACCGTGGGGCATTTGAAACCACGTGATGGGCGCTCCCACATTGTAGTCCGGGGGGGTGGCGCCTGCGCCGACGAGGGGTACATCCACCAACTCCAACTGTCCGCGGCCATCGAGGTCAGCCCAACGGAGGCGATGCGAGGTCGGAATACTGGAAATGAACGATAGCTGCCACGAATTTTGCGGAGAAGCCGCTGGCGTTGCCCACCAGAGGTTTCCACCGACGTCCGTGCGGCGCAAATCAAAGTCGCTCGCCAGCGCGACGCCTTGGGCCGGATACTCCGGCTTAAACAGCGGCGCAAGAGCGATGTTCGCGCGGGTCGCCGAGGTAATGGTATGGGCTTTCCAGGAGGGGTTTTCGTACCACGCCACGATGTTTCTTCCTGAGCTCAGGGCCAGGATATCCGGCTTCCCATCGCCATTTACATCGGCCACGGCCACTTGGTAGCCCTCGGGGATGGACGCCACGAGGTGTGCTTTCCATTGAACCGGCGGCCTGCCCGTTGCCGCAAGTGGATTTTGCCCTCTCACGCGAGTGCTCACGGCCATGGCCGCTGTCCAACCCAACGCGCCACGCAGAAACTCACGTCTTGTTTTGCCATTCGATCGTTGAGAGCTGACCCACATGCGTTACCCCTCGTTGAAATTTGCGGGCTGCTTGAGTACCTGCTGCTGTATCGGCCTCCGCGGCGGCTGACACGTAACTGACGATTGTCGGCCATCATAGGATTCTTGATGTCTCCAATGAGTTTTCAGCCGAACAGAAAAGGCCGTTACATTCTATGAGATTGCCTGAAAGTGCTACCTGGTTGCAAGCGCGGGTGCCGCAGAGGATTGAAACTGCCCACGGCCCACCGTCAGGTGTTCGGCGGCTTCGCCGGGCAGCCGGTGCAGAGTGTTGATATGACCGGCTCGCTCAGGACGGACCGACTGGCAGATGCTTGCTTATGGCTGCTGTTATTCAATTTAGTAATACCGGCTCGTCGCTAGGGGGAAGAGTGGCCCGTTGCCCCTGCAGGGTGGAATATATACTATGATCGCTCGGGAATGCGGGCTGTTTCGAGGCGTGAAGATAGCTACAGGGTGGTGAGCTGGCAATTTCGAACCGAGCGAGCACCGGCCGCCATTATTATGCGTGAGATGGGAATGGCAGAGCGTCCTTTGCAGATGAGTGGAAAACGGATGAATCATGTTCCATAACGAGGACGAATTTGTTCGCTGGCTTCAAAAGCGGCTGCCATCGGCTGGGCTCTCCGCACCGGTAGGAATTGGCGATGACGCAGCGGTCGTGCGAATCCGAGGCGACTTCGACTGCTTGCTCACCGCGGACCTTTCCATCGAAGGCGTGCATTTCTCCGCGCGGTGGCATTCGCCGAAGGTTGTGGGGCATCGGGCGCTCGCCCGCTCGCTGAGTGACATTGCGGCGATGGGCGGAGCGCCGTGTTTTGCGCTTGTCTCGTTGGCCATCTCGAACAAGCTGACACGCCGGTGGCTGGAAGAGTTTTACAAGGGTTTAGCAGCGCTGGCTGAGCGCTTTAGGGTCAGGGTGATCGGCGGGGATACGGCGCGGGTGAAAGACCGTGCGGCGATTGACATCACCGTGGTGGGAGAAGTCAAGCGAGGTTACTCCCTCACCCGATCCGGTGCGAGAGCAGGGGATTTGATTTATGTCAGCGGGCGGCTGGGGCTGTCGGAACTCGGTTTGCGATGCCTGCGACATCCCCGGCGAGTGCTGGAACGGAACTTGAGCCAGAAACATCGGGCGGCGGCGATTGAAGCGCACCTCTACCCGCAGCCGCAGTGCGCGCTAGGACGGTTTCTTTCTCGCCACCGGATAGCGTCGGCTGCAATAGACGTGAGCGATGGTTTTGCCCTGGACCTTTCACGAATCGCCAAGGCAAGCGGCGTAGGCGCGCGGATTGTGGAAAGGCAAATTCCCGGCCCGGTGGGGGTTCCCCGAGAGATGGCCGAGGATCTGGCGCTGCACGGAGGCGAGGACTACCAACTTTTGTTTACGGTACCGCCGAGCAAAGCTCGCCGGTTGCAGCGGTCCTTTCAGGGCATTCCCATCCATTGTCTCGGCACCATCACGGCCTCGCGCGAATTACGGTTGGTTCGAGAGGATGGCCAAGCGGTTCCGCTTGAACCCCTGGGTTACGATCATTTTCGGAAACGATGAATCAGCTTGCCTTGCGGCCATGCCGCTCGGAAGGTGGTCGAGCATGGGGAGGCAGCCGCGGAGTGGCGTCCCATGGGAGCATCGTTGTTAATTAACGCGCTAATCCTGACGGAGTGCTTACGGGCGCGAGCGGCGGCTTTCAGAAATTTGTGCGGGAACCTGTCACGGGGCCGCCTGGCGAGGCGAAGCCGGCGCGGGAACGGTCGTGGCCGCCGGAGGCGGTGGTGATGAAGGAAGATTGGTGTTTGCCGGCAAGGGGGAACCGCCGATGGTTGTGGCAGGCGCCGAGGCCAAGGAGGTTGTGGAAGGCAACCCGGCGGGCCCCGCGCTGGCGAGGATTTCCTGCACCTGCTCGGGATTGGTCAGCAAAGGCGAGTCCGGGAAATGCTGAGCGGGCTGGCCGGCGAGCGCGTGGCTCATGAAATCCACCCAAATCGGCAGGGCCACATGTGAGCCTTCTTCGCCCGGCCCGAGCGAGCGGTCGTCATCGTAACCTACCCACACGCCGCAGGTCAGCGACGGCGAGAAACCAAGAAACCAAGCATCGGTCCAATTGTTGGTGGTGCCGGTTTTGCCGGCGAGCGGATACTTTTCCGCCAAAGCGCGGGCGCGCACCGCCGTGCCGGACATGAAGACCTGCCGCAGCATGGACGTCTCCAGACGCGCCACGCCGGCCGGCAGCACGTCGGTGACCTGGGGAGGAAAATTATCCAAGACCCGGCCATGGTAGTCGGTCACGCGGAGAATCATCCGCGGGGCAATGTGGACGCCATCGTCGGGGAAAGTGCTGAACGCCGAGGCATGCTCAAGCAGCGTGAGATCCGAGGCGCCCAGAGCCAAAGGTAGGTCCGGGACCAAATGCGAAGTGATGCCAAACTCGCGGCACAGGTGAATCACGTTGTGGATACCCACGCGGCGCAGCAGCTTGACCGCGGGAACGTTGCGCGATTCTGCCAAGGCCCGAAGGAGCGTAATCCGGCCTTCGTATTTGTAATCGTAGTCGTGGGGCGACCAAACCCCCGAAACGGTTTGGAAACTCACGGGGGCATCGAGAATGGTGTCGAAAGGAGACATGCCGTCGAGTAAAGCCTGGGCATAGACATAGATTTTGAAGGAAGATCCTACTTGGCGCAGCGCCTGCGTGGCGCGGTTGAACTTGCTGGTGGCAAAGCTGTAGCCGCCCACCATGGCGCGAACCTCTCCGGTGGCGTTGTCAATGACGACAATCGCGCCTTGCACGGCCGGCGTTTGGTCGAGCGTCGCCTGCGCCGTCTGGCCGGAGATTTTGTGAATTCGGAAGAGGTCCACATCGCCCGGGTGAAAGATTTGCCGCGGGTCAGAAATGCCGGTCCAAGCGAAGTCCGGCGGCAACAGCCGCGCCGTCAGATGGCCGAACCGCACCGTCGCATAACCGGGCCGAACGCTCATCACCAGGCCATGGACCAACTTGCCGGCTCGAATTCGATGGCGCCAGTCCGGGTTGACATATGTTTGAAGCGTAGCGGGCCGGCCGTTCCGGAGGAGCACCGGCGTCTTGAGAATGTTGAGCTTGGGGCCGCGCCAGCCGTGCCGCTTGTCATAGTCGCGCAATCCCTGCCGCAGAGCGTGGGTCGCCAGTTTTTGAAGCTTCACGTCAAGCGTCGTGTAAACCTGCAGCCCCTTGGTTTCCACGACGCGAGCGCCGTATCTATTCTCCAGAAATTGGCGGACCTCTTCCACAAAGTAGGGAGCTAGATTGTTGTTCCAATGTTGAATGTGGAGGCCGAGAGGAGCACGACGAGCCTGCAAATATTGGGCGCGCGTAATTTTGCCATTCTCGAGCATGGCGGCCAGCACTTCATTGCGGCGCTCCAAAGCGTGATGAGGATGCAGGATCGGCGAATAATAGGTGGGCGAGCGCGGCAAGCCGGCCAGCAGGGCTGCTTCCGGTAGCGTCAATTGACTGATGGGTTTGCCAAAAAAGAATTCAGAGGCAGCCTGAAAACCGTAGTTGCCGGAGCCCAAATCCACTTGGTTGGCGTACATGGTGAAGATTTGCGGTTTGGTGAAATGCCGCTCAATCTGAATGGCCAGTAGGACTTCACGGAACTTCCGGCGAAAGGTTTTCTCGCTCGAAAGAAAAAGCATGCGCGCCAGTTGTTGGGTTAAAGTGCTGGCCCCTTCGGCCTTCCGCCACTGCATGATGTCCACCAAGCCCGCGCGCACGATGGCCAGCAAATCCACGCCCCAATTGCTTTCAAAGTGGCGGTCCTCCACCGAGATCACGGCATTGCGCAGCAACGGCGGAATCTGATTGTAGGTCACCATGACTCGGCGTTCGAGCGCGAAGCGAGCAATGGGTTGGCCGTCGTCCGCATAGACTTCGGTCATGACGTCGGGGTGGTAATTTTCCAGCGACTGGATTTGCGGCAGGTCCGTCGAATAGACGAACACCAAGCCCCCCAGCACGCCGACGCCGGCGGCGAGGAAAATCAAAACGATAAACACAAAATGGCCCAGGACCTTCCGCGTGCTCGACGGCGGCGTCGGAGGACGGCGGGGAGGGGGAGCCGTGGGTTTGAGCGGAGTTGACGCCGACATGCCCAGAATGCCTTTCCTCGTTGATTATAAACGCGGAGGGCACGCCCGTCAATTTGGGTTTTCCTCCGAGAAACCCACTAGTTGGGGCTCCAGGGCCAGCGTCATCCCTGTGCGAGAGTAAACGGTTTGCTGCACGTGGCGGGCGAGCGCGAGCACGTCGCGAGCCGTGGCATGGCCGCAATTCATCAGGACGAGCGGTTGGCCCGGATGGACTTCTGCGCCGCCGATTCGAAAGCCCTTTAAGCCGCAGATGTCTATCAGAAAGGCGCTCGGAATCTTAATCAAATCCGAGAGCGAGCGTTGGCGGATTTCTTGTAATCGCTCCAGCACCGAGGGGGCGAACTCTCGCGCCAGGCGCGCGCGCAGCGCCTCAAACTCCATTGGCCGGAGTTGGAGGTTTTTGAAGAATGACCCAACGTTGCCTCCCCTTTCTTCGCGCGGAAAAGGGAACTTGCGATCGCGGATCGTGATGATGGCGCGGCGGATTTCCGCTAGTCCGGGGGTGCCGACGCCGAGTCGCCTGAAGTACTCGCGCACGTCGGGGTAGGTGAGGTTGGGCTGACCGTACGCGCTCAGGCGCAGGCGGAGCGAAAGAATAAGATATTTCCCTCGAGCGTCGGAGTTGAAAATGCTCGTGCGATAGCCCAATCGGCAGTCCGAGGGGCCCAGCGTCCGCACAACGCCGGTATTCAATTCCATCACGTCGGCACTTTCAAAAACATCGCTGACCTGTTGCCCATAAGCACCAATATTCTGAACCAGAGCCGCGCCCGCCTGCCCGGGAATGTGCGAGAGATTCTCAATGCCCCACAGCTCGCGCTCCACTGACTTTTCTACGGCTTGGTCCCACATCTCGCCGGCTTGAATGCACGCGGAAAACGTGCTATCACCGCGGTCCTCGACCTCGAAGCCACTGCGGACCGGATGAACGACCAGGCCGTCAAACCCATCGTCGCTCACCAGAATATTGCTGCCTCCTCCGAGAATGAAAATCGGAAGCCGTTGCTCTCTCGCGAAAGCAAAGGCTCGACGGAATTGCTCGGGCGTGGAAGCCTCGGTAAAGAAGCGGGCCGGCCCTCCGATCTTGAAAGTCGTGTAAGGCTTGAGAGGCACGTTCGATTGAATCGAGTCGGTCGTCACGACCACAGTATTTCATACTTGAGGCGACGGGGCGAGCGGGCTAAGAGCCCCCGGGAACCGAGCGGTGGTATTGAGCCGTGGTCAGGCGGCACGCCGGGACAAGCCGGGGACGTCGGCGTCTCCCGACCCTTCGATCGTTAGACCATGCCCCAACGACCGTCAAGCCACCGGTCTTGATGGATGCCAGCGCGACCGGAGAAGGTGGGCAGCTCGTTTGGGACGCCGGTCTCGAGTGAAAACGCCCTTTTGATTCATTCCTTCGGCTCGAATGATGTTTTGTCCCGTGCGGAAATCGGCAAAGCACCATACGAGCGTGCCCGCCATGAAGGGTCTCTTTTCGGCCACATCCAGGTAACGGCCGAGCAAATCGGCCTGATAATCTTCACTCCACATTTGAGGCGGCAAGCTGTGGCACCCCGCGATCGTATCCGCGCCGAACTCGGTCAGGATGATGGGTTTGCTGTAGAGGGCATGGATGGCATCGAGGTCTTTGGCGAGCAACTGCTCGGCTAACTCGAGCCGGCCACCGTCCGAGTACCAGCCAAAGTAGCGGTTGATGCCAATGACATCCACATATTTCAACCATTCTCGCGGACCGCCTTGAACGGAGGCAAAGATAACCGGACGAGTCGGGTCCAACTGATGCGCCAGGCCAACCATCTTGGTGAAGTAAGAGCCGCCCGCCGCCACAGCACGCGGATTGTGCCCGCCTCCGCGCCGACGCGGGCCGGCTCCCGGCTCGTTGGCCACCGACCACATGATGACACTGGGATGATTTTTATCACGCGCAATCAAATCACGGAGCTGGCTTTGGGCCATCGCGGTCCAGGCCTCGATGTCCTGCTGGCTGCGGCTGAAGTTCAAGCCCACGGCCGGGATTTCATCCAAAATCAAAATGCCGATGCGGTCGGCCAACTCCATGGCTTCTTCCGAATAGGGATAGTGCGAGGTGCGGTAAGCGTTCACGCCCATCCATTTCAGCAACTGGTAATCTCGCACGAGCTGCGGGACGCACAGCCCCTTGCCGTGGAGAGGAAAATCCTCGTGTTTATCCACCCCGTGGAGGACGATCGGCTGATGATTCAACAACAATCGGTCTCCCTGCACCTCAATGGTGCGGACACCGATGTGGAGCGCGTAGGCGTCGAAAGGCCGCTCGGATTCGAGCAGGCTCACGGTAAGCCGATAGAGATGCGGATGATCGGGCGACCAAAAATGCGCCGAGGGTAAGCGCAGTTCGCTTTGGGCTTCGCCTTTTTCAAAGTTCAAATCCGCCGTAACCGGGCCAGCATCGGTGGCTACTTCAGCCCGTCCCTTGCCGCTCCAGTTGCCCGTGGCGCGGGCGGCCACGGTCACCAAACCGTCGCTTCCTTCAATGCGCGTGGTGACGGTAATATCTTCAACGTGGGTTGGAGGGCAGGTGTAGAGCGCCACTTGCCGGTCTATACCGGCGTAGGGGAAAAAGTCATAGGTGGTGGCAGGATAGCTGGAAAGGAATTGTAGGCCCCGCCCCGTGGGAGGACCGGGCGGTACACGGTCCGGCTTTTGGAAGTTCTCCACCCGAATGGCGATGCGGTTCGATTGACCAAGGCGCGCGCCGCGCGTAATCTCGAACGCAAAGGGCAGGTGACCGCCCTTATGCTCCCCAACAAATTCTCCGTTGAGCCAAATTTTGGCGGCGTAGGTGGCCGAATAAACGCGAAGAAAAATCCTCTGGCCATCCCAAGTTTTAGGAATCCAGGTCTCGAGAGCGTACCAAGCGAAGCCAAGATAATTGGCGGCGTCGTCGAATAGCTCATTCCAGCTGGCAGGAACGGGAATCGGTTGGGGCGAGGGCAGGCCGTTAAACCATCGGTCGTTTTCGCCTTGGTCTTTGGGGTCGAGTTGAAACTGCCATAAACCGGAAAGGTCCAGCAGATTGCGAAACTCGCTCTGCTGCGGGCGCATGGCGCCGGGGGTGTGCGATCGAACCGTGTCTGACTCCTCCGCCTCGGGCCGCGGCGTCGCAGCGCCAAGCCCGAGCAGAGGCGAAGCAGCGGCAGCCCCGCCTGCGGTCCCCACCCCCTTCAGAAAATCTCGCCGGCTTATTCCATCGGAATCTTCTCTCAACATGCATCCTCCTTCCCGTGGCTCAAGGTGGCGAAGCTCGAAAGAAGGGAGATACTAGCCTCCCGTGGGGCGTGGGTCAAGGGGAAATGAAACTGTTTCCAAGCCCTATTTCTTCCCCTCACGCCCGTCTTGTGACGGGCCACAAAACCAACCCTCGCATAAGGTATAATTCACTTGGACTTCACACCCCTTGGAGAGATCATGATGCTAAAGGTCGGAGAGCAAGCTCCTGATTTCAGGCTGCCGTCGGATACGGGGAAGGATATCCGCTTGAAGGATTTCTCGGGCCGGACGTTGGTCCTTTATTTTTTTCCAAAGGCGGACACCCCCGGCTGAACAAGCGAGGCAAACCAGTTCCGTGACGCCAAAAAAGAACTGGAGAAACTGAACGCGCAAGTACTGGGTGTGAGTGCCGACAGCGTGGCGGCGCTGGCCAAATTCCGGGATAAATACAAGCTGAATTTTCCGCTGGCCGGGGATACGTCGCATAAAATGCTGGAGGCTTACGGCGTGTGGCAGGAAAAAAATATGTACGGCGTGAAGAAGATGGGCATTGTCAGAACCACCTTCATCATTGACCCTACGGGTCGGGTGCGCCGAGTGTTTGAAAAAGTCAAGGTGGACGGGCACATCGCCCAAGTCCTCGACGCGCTGAGGGAAGAAGGCTGAGCACTCCTGGCTCAAACGCCCAGCGTCGCCCTATGCCGCCGACCGGACGATGTGCGTGGCGGTCAGAGCTGGTACTTAGCCGCCATTTTTTGGAGGAACACGATGGATTCTCGATATTGTGCGTCAAGGTCGGGCACCATGCCGACGTCCACCGCGACATAGCCTGAAAAGCCGTGCTTTTTAAGGCCCTGGAAGACGCCCTCCCAATCCACCGTACCGCGTCCGGCGGCATAGTGATCGTTGACGCGGCCATCGTTATCGGCGGCGTGGACGAAAAAGATTTGCTTGCCGAGTTTTTCCACGCTCAGCGCGAGGATTTCTTTTTGAGCGTTGAGGTGTGCCGTATCCAAGACGGCGCCGAAATTCTCATCGCCGACTGCGTCCATCATGCGCAGGATGGCGTCGGTGTTGGAAAGCAGTTCGCCGACCCGCGGCTCAACACAAAACTTCAGCTTGGCCGATTTAGCTTCTCGTGCAAAGCGGCTGAAACTTTCCACCATGGCGTCCCACAAGCGCCCCCATTCGAAGGCGGGATCAATCTCGACCGTAAAATGCTTGCCGTAACGGATGCTTTCCTGGTACGGCGACTCGCCGCGAAATTTGAGCGGCGGGGTGAAACTGTCAGCCTGAACCGTTACGCAGCCAAAGTCGTGGGCAATTTCAACGCCCCGGCTGAACAAATCCCAGGCTTCCTCGCGTTCGCGGCGGCTGAGGCTGACGGAGCCCGGGAGAATGGGACAGAAGTTGATGATTTTCAACCCTTCGCCGTCCGCCACCTTGGCCAGCTCGCGACGGTTGCCGTAAACAGCCATTAGATTTTCACGCCGCACGCCTTCCAGCTCGGCATAGTCAAAGCCGAGCGACTTCATTTCCTTGAGCACCTTAAAAGTGTTCTCCATGGAAGGCGGATAACCGTATTTGCTGATGGCGTAGAGCCAGCAACAGCTAATTTTCATCGGGCGTTTCCTCCAGGCTCACGCGAGACACCGTCGCGCGTTTTTGATGAATTCCTCAGTTGAGACCTGCCGCTGAAAGGACAGGCCAGGCCTGAGTGGGTTCTGCGCCGCCAACGGCGGCGGGGCTAAAAGCTTCAGGTTGAAGCGCCAGGCGCGCAGCTTCGCGTCGCGCCGCTCGCCGATGAGCCCGACGAACTAAAACGCGAAAACTGCTGGTCCACTTTCTTGGAGCCGCACGCCGGGCAGACCGGTGGGTCTCCGCTTCGGCCGAGAATCAACTTCTCAAAGGTTTTCTTACATTGGCTGCAACGGTATTCGTAAATAGGCATCGTGATCCACTCTTCTACAACGTCAGCTTCCTTATGATGAGATGCGTCTGCTGCGGCAACGTTTCATTCGGCAGGGAACATCGGCAGGCCGTGGCCTCATCCTGGGGGGCAAGGCCGGAGCCTAGCCGCCTTGCTCTGGCGACGAATCCGTCATGCATTTGCACGGTCGCGAGCCGATGCCCCCTTAGCGAGAATGCTTCCGAAAGAGCAGCGGCGCGAAAGCGGCCAAGTTGCCCCGCCAAACCATCCAACTGTGGACTCCCGGCGTTTCAATTTTGGTGAAGTCAACGCCCTTCTTCCGCAACCAGGCGCGGAGCTTGACGTTGAACGGACCCACCAGCGTGTCCTGCTCGCCGCAAGCAATCCAAAGCAGTCGCAGCCGGGCATTATCTTTGGCGCTGAGGCGAGGAAACTCCTGATTGAGATCAGGAAGAAGCCCGGCGCTGAAAGCGCCAACCCAAGCAAAGCGATTCAAGTGATTGAGACCGACAAACAGCGACTCTCCGCCGCCCATCGAGAGGCCGGCAATGGCCGTATTGGCGCGGCCGGTCAGAACGCGGTAATCCTTCTCCACCCGCGGCATTACCTCGGTGAGGAGGGATTGAGAAAATTTGGTCAGATTCTCCTTGGCCAGCGCCATATTGCCCAGCTTGCCTGGCTTGAGAATCTGGGGTGCGCCGTAACCGAGCGGCATCACGACAATCATCGGCTTGGCCTTTCCTTGGGCAATTAGGTTGTCGAGGATGATGTTGGCGCGGCCCACATCTGTCCACGCGTCGGCCCCGTCGCTGAAGCCGTGCAGCAGGTAGAGCACCGGATAACGCTTTCTTCCGCGAGGATTGTAGCCGGGTGGCGTGTAAACGTAAAAATCGCGATTATCCCCCACCACGTCAGAGTGGAAGAACTGATGGTGCACAACGCCGTGGGGCACGTTGTTCATCTGCCAGGGTAGCGTGGAGGGCCCCGGCACATACACCATACTTTGAGGATTCAAGAGGTTGGGCTTGATGAGCGGATTGGAGGGGTCCATGAGACTCACGCCATCCGCCAAAAACGAATAACCGTAGTACTCCGGTTGAAGCGGGCCGACGGTCACGCTCCAAATGCCGTGGTCACCCTTTTTCATCGGCGCCGGTTTCGCTCCTTCCAGCAGCAGGACAACCTTGTGGGCGTTTGGGTCGCGAAAACGGAAAGTCACTTTGTCATTCGCATGGACTTGCGGCGAGTGGAGAAGCCAGGGAAAAAAGAATGCTTGAGGGGGATGACTCGCCCTGGGCGCACCGGCGTTCTGGGCCCGGAGGGAAGTCACGCTCGCCATCAAGAAGGGCAACAAGGCAACCCACACGGATTTCTGGCAGCCAATGAGCGATGACACTCGATGCATACGGAGCCTCCTTTGGAGCCGTTAGTATATACCACAAGGCGCAGCACCGGAAATTGGCGCGTCCACTGCTGCTTACTCTGTGCCAACTGGCGGCATGGTCCGATGGGTCCCGCCAATTTTCAGAACCGTGTGTCCACTCATGGAATCTTGTTGAGTTGCCGATAGATGAGGAAATAGGAGGTGTTTGTGGAGAGTGGGCAACCGGAGCGGCAAACAATAACCGCGAGCTATGGAAGGCGCAGCGAGCGAGTTTTTCTCAGAATCCCCATCGAAATTAGCGGAAAGGATCGCCAAGGTAAAGAGTTTCGCGAGCGGAATTTTACCCTTGTCATCAATCGTCACGGGGCGAGGATTTCCGCAAATCAGGTTTTGTTTGCCGACCAACGCATTACCATCACCAACCTTCAGAACGGCGCCTCCTGTCCCTTTCGGGTGGTGGGCGCGGTTGGAAGAAGTTTAGGCGAAGGCCCGGAGTGGGGCGTGGAGTGCCTTGAGCCTAACGTAGAGATATGGGGCATTTCCTTCCCCAGCCGCGAGGCCACCCCATCCGAGCAAGAGCATGTGGATGCCTTGCTCGCATGCGCCACCTGCTCGACGCGCGAACTCGCCAAGCTGACGATTGAGGAGTACCGCTTGCTCTCTTCAGCCGAGGTTCTCAGCCGTCGCTGCTGGAAATGCGGGCGCGCCACTTCATGGCGCTTTGGAGCCGCAGAGGCCGATACCGAAATCATCCCTAGCGCGGCGGGCAAGGAGCGGCGCCGCGCCCGACGGCACACGGTGCGGTTGCCGGTTCGGATTCGGCTCGAAGATGGCCGGATTGCGGTGGCGCGCACTGAAAATCTTTCCCGAACCGGTGTTTGCTTTGTCTCTGAGGTCGCGATGGAACCGGGTCAGCTTATGGGCCTGACCCTGGGGTATTGGTCCGGAGGTCGTCAAGAGGAAGTGACCGCCAGGATTGTCTGGCGGCGGCCGATGGAGGGAAGCCATCGGTATGTTTACGGGGTTCACCTCGAAACGGAGCTATAACCAGGAGGTGTGGTGTGGGGTTCATTTCGGGCTGAGCTCGCACCATGAGGGTTCTTTTGTCCTCCACATCAGCAAGGAGCCTAGAATCGCCACCGCAATGAGCGTTTCCATCATGGCCCCCGGCTGATGCAGGTGCGCGAGTGCGCCGGCCACGGAACCGCCCGCAAAACTTCCCAAATACTGGCTGCTATTGTAAATTCCGAGCGCCGTGCCGTAAGCGTTCTCCGGCGCAGCGCGGCTGACCATCGAGGGTAAAATCGGCTCGAGCCCGGTGAAACCCACATAAAACAGCGTGCCACCCGCGACCACCGCAGTCAGGCGCGCCGGATCAAATCCGAACGTCGCCGGGCGGAACAGGATGATGGCGCTCGGAACAAATGTCAAAAAGGCCAGCGCTGCGAGCGGCCTTCCCCAGCCGCGATCCGCGCCGCGGGTGATGGCGAACATGGTGATGGCGCTCAAAAAGACCATCGGCAGGAGCAAGGCGTAATAATGGCTCATCGGCAGGTGATGCTGCCCCGTGACGATCAGAGGAAAATAGAAGAAAAAGGTGGCCATGAAAAAATTCATAATAAGTCCGCTCGCATCGAGTCGTAACAGAGCCCGGCTTTTCAAAATCTCGCGGATGGAGCGGGGTTGGGATTGAGCCAACGCCGCTTTGGGAAGAAAGCGACCCAGCAGGTAAAGCGTCGCCAACCCCAGAATTCCTGTCAGCCAGAAAAGAGACGCCGGGCCCAGCGCTCCGGCCAGAATGGGTCCTCCAATGACGCCTAGAATAAATGCGGCGCCGATGGGAATGCCCAGGAACGCCATGGCCGTTGAGCGCTTGTCTTCCGGGATATAGTCGGCCACGGTCGCAAAAGCCACGGAGGTAATGACTCCACATCCCTGAACCAGCCTGCCGAAGATCAACACAAAGATCTGGGCGCTCGGGGGAAAACGGTCAGGCAAGGCGCACAGAAACGAGCCCAGGCTAAATAGCGCCATGCCCAACAGCAACACTTTCCGGCGACCAATGCGGTCCGAAAGACGCCCCAAGGGAATCTGAAAAATCGCCATCGTGAGGCCGTAGCAACCAAA
>JAKASC010000024.1 GCA_021828245.1 Acidobacteriota bacterium | reverse complement strand
TGCGACATGCGCCGCTCGTTCGACGGGCTCTCGATGATGGCCGAGCATGTGATTGGCTGTAATCCCTACGCCGGCCACCTGCTGGTGTTTTCGAACCGGCGGACGGACCGGGTGAAGATTTTGTATTGGGACCGGGACGGCTGGGCGATTTGGTACAAGCGATTGGAGGCGGGCACTTTTGAATTTCCCTTTGCCGAGACGGGGCGAAAGGAGATTGCGGCCTGGGAGTTGGCGGTGCTGCTGGAAGGGATTGATTTGGGCAAGGGGCGGCGGCGGAAGCGCTACAGCCTGCCGGGGGCGGCGCCGAACGGGGAAAGCGCGCCGGGAGGGACACCGGCACGGGCTGGCTGAAAATAGTTTGGGCGAAGGGTGCATTTTTGTCTTGCATCATCCGATAGCCATGATATAGCTCTCGGGATGATGAGTCTCGCTCAGGTCGAACGGCACATCGCCCAGGTTCAAAGGCAACTTCTAGCGCTCGGTCCGCTGCATCCCGGCACCATCAGCGAGCAATATAACGTCTGCGGGAACCCCTCTTGTCGCTGCAAAGACCCCAAGCGCCCTCAAAAGCACGGGCCATATCATCAGTTGAGCTTCACCTGGCAGGGGAAGAGCTCGACCCGCTTCTTGCGGCCGGAACAAGTCGAGCCGATGCAGCGGAAGGTGGCCAACTACAAGCGGCTGCGGGAACTCATGAACGAGTGGGTAAGCTTGGGCGTGGAACTGGAACGAGCGGAGCGGGAGAAGGAGAAGCGCGCCGGTGGCGATTGATCCAAAACAGTTGCCGGAAGATCCAACGGCCTTGCGGCAGATCGTAATCGGGCTGCTGGAAGAGGTTGAGGCCAAGGAGCGCCGTCTTCGCCAACTGCAGCACTGGGTCGAGCAACTGCTGCGGGCGCGCTACGGGCCCCGGCGGGAGCGGGTGGATGAGCATCAATTGTTTCTGTTTGCGGCGGCGATCCTGGCCCGGGGCGGGAAGACGGCTTCTGGCCGCGACGAACAGGAAGGGCCGAAGGATCAAGGAAAGCCGTCGGCTCCGCGCCGGGGGCATGGGCGGGGAGCACTGCCGAAATCTTTGAAGCGGCAACGAGTGGTTTACGATCTGGAAGAAACGAAGCGGCAGTGTCCGGAGTGCCAGGAACGGTTAAGACGGATCGGCGAAGACGTCAGCGAGCGGCTGGAATATGTGCCGGCGTCGCTGGTGGTGATCGAAGAAGCGTGCCAGAAATACGCCTGTCCGAAGGGATGCACGGTGGTCACGGCGGTGAAGCCTGAGGCGCCGATTGAGAAGGGCTTGCCGGGGCCGGGGCTGCTGGCGCAGGTGGCCGTGAGCAAGTTTGGGGACCATTTGCCGTTGCACCGGCAGGAGGAGATCTTCCGGCGCCAGGGCGTGGAGTTGCCGCGCCAGACGATGGCCGACTGGATGCGCGCCGGCGCCGATCTGGTGAGTCCGCTCTACGAGCTGATGAAACAGCGGGTGCTCGCCTCGAAAGCGATTCAGACGGATGACACGCCGGTGCCGGTGCTGGATCCGGACTTGCCCCACACGCGCACGGGGCGCATCTGGACCTACGTCGGCGATGGCGAACATCCCTACACCGTTTATGACGACACGCCCACGCGCAGTCGTGACGGGCCGGAGGAGTTTCTAAAGGCGTTCCGAGGGTATCTGCAGGCGGACGCCTACTCGGGGTACGATCATTTCTATCGGGAGCCCGAGCGCGGCGTTGAGGAGGTGGCCTGTTGGGCACATTATCCAGACAGAGTATTTATCCAGAGTAATTCCTGAGGAGTGCGGACCAACGCGCTTGCGGCGGCCTTGCTACCGTTCCGCACTCAAGATAAAACACATCACAGTGATTCGAGGAATGCGAGGAGTTTGGGTGAAGGGCGCCATCGAGATCCCGGTCGCTTCTCCAGACCTGCTCGCTTCCAGAACGCACCCAGCACGTCTCGTTTCATTTTCAGATTTGTCGTGAGATACCGGCTGGTCGTAGCGACGGATGCATGACCGAGATAGTCGCGAATGACCGTGAGATCGACGCCCGATTGAAGCAGGGCAACAGCGCAGCCGTGGCGGAAGGCGTGAGGCGTCACTCGTCTGCTACCGAGGGCCGGCATCTTTCCCGCCGCGCGCCGCGCATACTTGCCGATCACATAAGCGGCTCCGTCACGCGTGAGTGGAGCGCCGCGGGCGTTCCGGAATATGGGCTCATCGGCAGCGACATCCGAGGCCATCGGACGCAGGGCCGCTGCCGTTTCCGGCCAGAGAGGGCATACACGCTCCTTGTTACCTTTGCCATGGAGCCTCACGTGCTGCGGCCGATCCAGGCGGAGTTCTCGAGGGCGAACCGCCAGGGCCTCACTGACTCGTGCCCCGGTATTGTAGAGAAAGAGGAGCAAGGCCCGATCGCGCCTCCCATGCGGCGCTCCGAGGTCGATGGCGGTGATGATGGCTCGGGCTGCTTCCGGCTCGAGATATCGCGCAGCACGAAGAGTCTTCCGCCTGGTCGAGATGGCAAGGATCCGTCCATACTGGTCGGCGCGCGTAACGTCGTGCCTGAGCAGATGCTGCACAAAACTGCGAATCGCCGCCAGCCGGCAATTACGCGTCGCAGGAGAATTGCCTCTCTTCGACTCGACGTGATCCAAGAAGGCAAGAACGGTCTCCGCTTGAATATCGTCCAATCTTAAGCCGGCTATGGGTCGTCGTCCACCGCTGGCCAGGAACAAGAAAAACAGCCTGAGGGTGTCCCGGTAGGCCCGGACAGTATGATCGCTGGCTCCGCGCACGTTGCGAAGATAGTCCTGGAAGAAGCTCTGCACCGAAGCCAGAAGGGGGTCCTGCTCTTTCCGCATCATGATTCTTCCGCGCTCCTTTCGTTCGGCGAAGTCAGATATCGACGATGGAATCGATGGGCGGCGAGCCCGAGAAGTTCGGGCGTGGCCGTCAGGTAGGTCTCCGTCCCCAGGATGTCGTCGTGGCCCATGTAAGCAGAAAGCCAAGGAAGCCGAGTCTGAAGGTCAACACCTTGCCGTGACCATCGGGTAAGGCGATGGATGGCAAAAGCGTGGCGTACATCGTACGGCCGGGGTCCGTTGCGGCCCGGCTCAGGTTTTAAGCCTGCCTTTTGGAATAACCTTCGGAGAGTTCCCCATGCCGTTCTGGTCGGCAATCTCTTCTTATGAATCCCGACGAAAAAGCGATCGTCCGGCTGGGCCGAAGCGAACGCGCGCCGGGCCGTGAGATATTTATCCAACTCTTTTGCTAACGAGCGGTGAAATGGCACCCACCGGGCGTGTCCTTTAAATGTTTCGACAAACAGAGTTGCCTTGCGGGTGTCCACGTCGCGGAGGCGGAGACGCAGCGCTTCCCCAAACCGGATCCCCGTGCAGTAGAGCAGTAGAAGGAAGGCCCGGTACAGCGCAGCACGGAACGGAGGTCTGTCGAGTTGGCCGGCAAGTTTCAGCAGTCGCCGGATGTCTTGTGTCGAAAAAAGGTAAGGAACGAAGCTGGATTCGGTTGGAAGCCTTGGCCATAGAGGTTCACGAGAGAGCGTGCGGCCTGAACGCCGCCGGAGGAAGAGGCAGAACTGGCGGAGCACTGCTGCGTCCATGGAGACGCTCACAGCCTTCCGCTGTGGCTTGCTGGCTAACCAAGCCAGCATGGCCTGATCGAGTTGTCCCACTCGGTGTCGTCCGGCATCCCGGCAGAGGAATCGATCGAATTCCATCAGAGAATATTCGGCGCGGGCATACCGATATCCCAGTCCCCGCTTGAACTGGAGGAACGCCCCGAGGTCGGCGGCCAAATGACTTTTGAACAGCCCGGTCATCGGGGCACCGGCAGGGCGACGGCGCGAAGCCGGCGCAAGGCCACCCGCACGTAGACCGAGGTTGAAGAGGAACGCCGGTGGCCCAGAATGTCACTCACCACTTTAATGTTCGCCCCGGTGTCGATCTGCCGGCTCGCGTGACTGTGACGGAATGCATGGGCCCCGAGAACCTTCGCTGTCACCCCAACTCGTTGAGCGTAGTAGCGGATGCGATGCCGGATGGCGCCGCTCGTGAGCGGTTCATAGGGCATCGCCATTCTCAAAAAGATCCGCCGCTGGTCGTCGGTGCGTGGACGCTCCCTGCGAAGGTAGGCGGCAAGTGATCGGGCAATAGGAGGGAGCAGTGGCAGATCGATCCCTACGCCAGTCTTCGGTCGCCTCACGCACAGAATCTTCTCTCGCCAATCCACATTCTCAAGACGTAACCCCAAGACTTCCCCGGCTCCCAACCCGTAAGCGGCCATCATCAGCAGCATGGCGAAGTCCCGTTTGCCGGGCGGTTGACTCCGCGGAATTGACCGGAGAATGCGGCGCACATCTGTCCACGGTAAGGCGCGAGGCGGCCGCTCGGCGGGGCGGAGGTGAGGAGTTATAACCCCCGAGGCCAGATCGCGTGGCAGCTTGCCTGTCATCCGCAGGTACCGGAAGAACGACCTCAGAGAACTACCTCTGTCGGCCAATGAACGTCGGGACACGCGCTGCGACAGATGAAGGATGAACCGATCCACATCGGCCACAGTCGCTCTGCTGGCCGCCTTGCCCTGCGAACGCAACAGGCGGAGAAAGCCCTTCGCTACTTCGAGGTCGCGCTGCAGCGTTCCCTCGGTCACGTTGCAACGGAAGAGACGATGACGGCGGTAAGCAGCGACCAACGGGGAGAGCCTGGTTGGCGGCCTTTTCTCACGCCAAGGCAGAAGGTGAACCTTTAGCGAGCGCAGAGCGCACGCCCACGCATGAAGCGCGTTGCGCGCCCCAAACTGACTTTGGACGGCTACGGGTCCCTTTTTCCTGGGACCTCTGTAAGCTCGTGCGAAGCGGAGCGCTCCGTCGAGGCTCAGTTCAGTAGTCTCATCCAGGCCGCGCTGATTGCAGTAATTGCGAAAACGATGAACCCATTGCAGGTAGATTACAAGCGTTCCGCGGGATAGATGGTTCCTGCGCCACAACCGGACCACTTCTCGTTCGCGATCATCGAGGCACAGCAGCTTGGCAGGCACGAGAAGTTAGACGTGCCAGCCTGCCGTTCGTTTAAGATATTATCCTGAGAGTTGCGACCTCGAACCCGCGATTTCACACGGGCCGGCCCAGCTTCACCGGATAATCTCAATCTCTGGATAATGGGCCATATCTGGAGCTCCAGATATGGCCCACGCGAGACGTCGGCATTTTGAAGCGCAGTCTTCGGACTTGATGCGCTCGACGGTGATGCTGGCTTATATCCGCTTGCTTTACGACGTCGAGCGGGAAGCGCAGGAACGGGGACTCAAGGGCGAGGCGCGCCGCGCCCTGCGGCTGGAAAAATCGAAGCTGATCCTGGATGACATCCGCACGTATCTCGTACGCGAGCAGCCGCAGGTGCTGCCCAAGAGTCCCGAGGGTGAGGCCATCGCCTACACGCTCGCGAACTGGAAAGCGCTGACCCGCTATCTGGACGACGGCGATCTGGCGATCGACAACAACGGCGCCGAGCGCAGTCTGCGCGGCGTCGCGGTAGGCAGAAAAAACTGGATGTTTTATGGCAGTGACAATGGTGGTCGAACCGCCGCCGTGCTGACCAGCCTGATCGCCACCTCCAAAAGACTTCACATGGATCCCTTCGCTTACCTGCGCGACCTCTTCGCGCGCATCAGTTCACATCCCCAAAGCCGACTGGCCGAACTGCTTCCCGACCCGTGGAAACGTACCGAGCAGGATGGGGATGGCAACCAGGTGGAGGGCTGAGATGGCCGGTTCCCGGCGGCCGCCGAGATGGGTTTACGATCCGGCCGGCGCCTTTCGGCGATCCGGAAAGCCGGTGCCGCTGAACATCTGGCAAGAAGTCGAGCGCCGCGCCCAGGAGTTGATCACTTCAACCTTGAAGCCCCGTTATCTCCAGCCGCCTCCCAAGAAAGCAGACCTCAACTATCTGGTGGATATCTCCTCGAAGTGGCGCGGTCCCTATTTTTACTTCTGCTCGAAATACTGCTCGCCGGGACCCCGTGCACTTTCCCCCTTCTTCGAGTCAAGGTTCGCCCGGCTTCAGTACGCGGGAGATGAGCGTTTTAACCTCGCCTACTTCCGTCACACTGGCCAGTGGTGGGAAATCATGCAACTCCTGTCGCTGGAAGAATGCCTCGCGGAGATCGAAGCCGGCGGCCTCTTCATACCTTAATGAATGTTTCACTCGCCCGCTCGCACCGGGCCACCAACATCCCTCATCCATCTTGCCGTAATCCCCACCTGGGTCCGCCGGACGGATACGGTGTATCCGTGAAAGTGATTTCCGAGCAGCTCGGACACGCGAGCATTGTTTTTACGCTGGAGCGGTATACTCACGCGCTTCCTGGCATTCAGGACGAGGCGGCTGCACGGGTTGAGCGCATGTTGATGGGACCGCCCGTCCGTGCAGGGGGAGCCGTGCCGTCTCATCCTGATCAAAGCGCTCAGTCCGTCGGAATGTGCGCCCACCCGATAGGGTCAATTCAGTGCGGAAATGAGTGCGTGGAGACGGTCACCGCCCCGAAGCCCTACACCGAGGGTGTCTGACCGTTTGGAGGCAGGCTCAAAGAGGACGGCCTCTCGCGGAGGGAATACTATTTCCCGATTCTGCAACCGGCCGTCCACAGTTTGCAACGCTCATAGGGACTGCCGGAGAAAGGGCAAAAACGGGCTCCAGATGTAGGCGCTACCCGCAACACCAGTTTTTTCGCCATTAAGAACGCGGAGCATTTCTGTCCAAGCGTACGCCGCGGCAATAAGGCCCATTGATGGAGCGGACGCCACAACCCCTTTGAACGTTACCCAACCGCACTCTCCCGGTGTTCTGCGAAGATCATTAAAGAACTGTTTTTCATGGTCTGGGTCGGATACCCACATTTCCCCGGCCCTGGGGAAAATACGGCGAGCCATGTTCCGATCGGGTGGCATGGAATGCCATGTAACTCTGGGTCGGATAAATGAACTTCCAACTCCCGCCTCAACAACCCAATCGTACTCTGCTTCAACGCCCATTCGGCGTGCATCGAAATTATCAAACCCCAAGAAGACCAATCGTGGATGTGATTGCGGTCGCTGCCAGCCCCACACAAGTTCGGAAACCTCGCCTCGGACAAGCCATCCCGCAGCGTGTAATGTCCTTTCAAGAACCAATGCTTTTTCTTCCCCACCGCGCGCTTCAGCATCTCCTACTAGGATGTGAGTCTTGTCGTTTCCTTCCTCCAGATCGCCCTTATCTACAAGAATGGCTGTTGGCCGCTCATTCCACCTTCTCGCCAGGAAGTGAAAAATGGCGAGAACCGCATTGCCCAGATGGCCGAGCCCTATGAAAGTTAAAGCACTGCCTCTTCCCGGATGGCTCTTGATCTCTCCGAAGGGCAGGCTCAGATCGGAGTGGCTGAGTTGCTCCCGGAAGGGCGGAATTCCCACAAGCCGAGCAAGAGCGGCGAACCCTAAATATCCAGCAAGCGCAAATCCGCTTACTGCGTTTGCAGGCGCACAGATCTCAATCAATCGGCCAAAAGAGATGCGTCCTCCCCTGGCGTCGCCCCACTGACGAATTCCTCCACATTGAGGCTCCACGCCGACTCCAATCCTAAGTGATCCTCCAGAATTCTTGTCTGTGAAAACGCAACTTGCAGGCAGAGGGGCCGGTGATGTCAGCGCCTCCTTCAATCCACATCGAATAAACACACTTCCGAACGTCTGTCGGGAAAGTACTGCGGCTAACGCCCAAACACACGGCCACAGGTCATCTTCCGTCGTGCGGCTTCTGTCTGCAATGATTTCGATATCTTGATCGAGCAGTTTGTAGGCCTGTCCGGGGTCAATGACATGAGGAACTGACTTTAGGACACCATTAATCACGCGATCACAATAGAGCTCCATGCTAGTCCAGCACCATGACCCTTCTTGCCACTTCCCGTCGCGTCAGCCGATGCCATCCGTCACCTTCGCGAACGTGGAATCCGAACCCTGGTGTCCTCCACGGTGACCTCCCATACCATGGAACGACCACCGACCAAAACCCAATTCGGGAGCAAATCTGATTCTTACGATCTACTTCGCTCAATCCCACCCAGCCTTCCGGATGCGTATGGACCAAAGAAATGAGCCTGAGCCCTGCGAGTCGCAGATCCTCGTATAACTTTAGCTTTGCACTCTCCGAAAGCTCCAATGAAAGCGGGCTGCCGAAATCATTGCAGAGCTCATCATGATAATCAACGCGCTGGACGCGCCAATCCTGATGCTCACTGACCGTTCCGCTCCATACCGCTGCGCTCTCGCGCCATCCTGCACTCCTTCGCTGCAAGCGCCTCATTGTTGAAATGAAGATTTCCGAAGGGATAATCAAGCGGGATTCGCCGCCGTCTGTCGCAGATATCCTCTGGAAGGGAGGTGCAGCATCTGCCGCATGAAGTTGAGATATGCCAAGAGTTGATTGTTTGTCTTGCTCCATGCTTTCTGGCCCTTCCATTCCGAGTGGTGCGAGATACCGTTCCGATCCTGATTCCAACAAATGAAGAACCCAGCGGTGCACTTAATCCACTGTTGAAATACAGCGTTGCCTTGCGGCCAAGCAGCCTGGACGCACTGATGAGTCGCGAAGTCAATGAACCGACCGGCAATGGCATCGTCGCCGTAACCACGGCAATCCAGCTCCAATAGATATGCCCGACCATCGGGGGCGAATACGGCCACGTATAAGAACCAATCTTTTCGTTCCTTCAATTCCCAAAAGCCTTGCTCGACACCATGTTGGAACTCCCGCGAATCCAAGTCTCTCGTCAGGATGTCACTACCTTCCGCCATTTGGTTCCGGGCCTGGTTTCACGAGCCAGACTCCCTTGCAGCCCGTAAACACGCCAAGCTCCGCACCCTCGTTCAGCGCGGGCCCAGTGGAACTTCCTTCGCGTAGCTCCAAATTTGCGCAGGCATCATGGGGGACATCAAATCGTTTGCATGCCCAAAGATGGACTCGTCCCCACGTCCAAGACACAGGGAAGTGGTGCGTCACAATATCGCTTTCAAAGTGAAGCTCCACGCAGTCTCTACGGTGACGCAAAGGAATGCCTTTTGCAGAATAATCAGATACGAGAGTACCAGGCCCGAGCCTCTTCCCGTTCGCATAAAGGTCCGCCGTAATTTCTTCGACATCAATTCCAAGCTTTGGTGCCGCTTCCGATGCAACGACTCCAACCGACGCGTCAGGAGCGACGTCCACTTCCACGGAGGAAATCACCTTCGTGCTTTCTTCCAAATCCACTTGAACCTTCATAACACCTCCAATAAGGCAAAACTGTTTGTTTCGCTTGTGCAGTTCTGTACCATGATGGTAATCTACAAGGTGGAGGGACATTTTGTCAATAGAGTTTTGTTTAACGCATATCAAAGGAGGACTCCATGCCCAAAAAGCCCCTCGAGAGCCTTGGCGCTATCGTGCGGGAAAAACGCGGAACCAGAAAGCTCCGCGAGACAGCTCAGGAAATCGGGATTAGCCCTGCAACTTTGCTTCGAGTGGAAGCCGGACGCATTCCCGACGTCGAAACATTTGGAAAATTGTGTAAGTGGCTTAAGAAGGACCCTAACGAGTTCCTCGGAACAACCCAGCCCACCCCGTCGTTCCTTTCAGTCTCGGTTCATTTCAAAGCCGACAAGAATCCAAACTCGGAAACAGTAAATGCGCTGGCAAAAATGGTTCTCCTTGCAGTGGCATCGCAGGGACCGACACCCGACATTGAGGGCTAATGCAACAATTTGGGCGCGGTTTTAAGAGCTGGGCCGAGCGCACGGCACTTAGTCTGCGACTAGAGCTCGGCATACGTCGGCATGATCCGCTGCCACCCCGCTGTCTTGCAGACTACCTTGGGGTCCAACTCCTTACGCCGGACGACATCCCCGGTCTCCCACCAGAGGCACGTCACCAATTACTCGTTAACGACCCCCAAGGTTGGTCGGCCGTGAGTGCCTATGTCGGAGGAATTGGGATGGTAATCTACAACCCCCGACACTCACCGGCGCGCCAAGCAAGCGACATAATGCACGAACTCGCGCACCTGATTCTTGACCACCAGCCGGCGACGTTGATTATGTCTCAGACCGGCGATATGGCCATGCGGAGTTACAACGAAAAGCAAGAGAATGAGGCGAGTTGGCTAGCTGGGTGTCTGCTGCTGCCGCGCGACGCGCTCCTACTCTGCAAACGCTTGAAGTTGTCGCCCAAAGAGGCTTCGCGTCGTTTTGAAGTCTCAGAGACGCTTTTTACATTCAGAATGCGAATTACTGGGCTCGAGCGGCAGTGGCAAGCCGCCGTCAAGAAGTTCGGTTAGGGCTGCAAGCAAAACTTCTCGCACTGAACCAATCTTATGCCGCCCAATCGTGGCAGAGCAGTTCTGCTTGCTCCAACACGGTCTGCGTCGCCTTCTCCTGCTTGTCCGGCGGATAACCGTACTTTCGCAAAATGCGCTTGACCATCGTCCGCAGCTTGGCGCGGACGCTCTCCTTGACCGTCCAATCAATCGTGACGTTTCGGCGGACAGTTTCGACAAGCTCCCGTGCGATCGTCCGCAGCGTTTCGTCGCCAAGCACTTTCACGGCACTGTCGTTCACTTCCAGGGCGTCGTAGAATGCCAGTTCTTCGTCGGTGAAGCCGAGCTTCTCCCCCCGCCCTGCCGCCGCGCGCATGTCTTTAGCAAGATCAATCAACTCCTGAATAATTTGCGCCGTCTCAATCGAGCGGTTTTGGTATTTGCGGATGGATTCCTCCAGCATTTGAGAAAACAGGCGCGATTGCACCAGGTTCTTCTTCGACCATGCTTTAATCTCATCGTTGAGCAGTTTCTTCAAAACCTCAAACGCCAGGTTCTTGTGCGGCAGGTCTTTCACTTCAGCCAGAAATTCATCCGAAAGGATCGAAATGTCAGGTGCCTTAAGACCCGCCGCCGAAAAGATATCAATAACCTGATCCGACGCCACGGCTCGCGACACAATCTGCCGCACGGCCAAATCCAGGTCTTCTTCCGGCCGCACGCTCCCAATCGTCGTCTTCGCCAACACCGAACGCACCGTCTGGAAAAATCCAACATCGTTCCTAATCGCCATCGCCTTCTTGTGCGGAACCGAGAGCGCGAACGCTTTCGAGAGGCGCGACGACGACTTCATGAACCGCTCTTTGCCGTTTTCTTGCGCTAGAATGTGCTCCGCGCCAGCAGGAACAAGCGCCATCCATGCCTTCGGCGAGCCTGTGTTCACTTTTGAGTAATCGAATCCGTGGAACATTGCCGCGCAAACTTCGTAGAACTCCATCATTTTCGCTACGGCCTCTTCCTGGTCGAAGACGGGCTTCCCTTCGCCGCCGCTTTGGGTGTAATCGTTCAGCGCCTTCTTCAATTGGTCGGCGAGTCCCAGGTAATCCACGACGAGTCCGCCCGGCTTATCCTTGAACACACGGTTGACCCTTGCGATGGCCTGCATTAGGCCGTGCCGTTGCATCGGCTTATCCACGTACATCGTGTGCAGGCACGGCACGTCGAAGCCCGTCAGCCACATATCGCGGACAATGGCAATCTTCAGAGGATCGTCCGGGTCTTTGAACCGCTTGGCTATAAACTCCCGACGCGGTTTGCCGCCGCGGATGTGCTGTTGCCACTCAACCGGGTCGGAAGCCGAGCCGGTCATCACGATCTTGACTGCGCCGCGTTCGTCGTCCTCTTCATGCCACTGTGGGCGCAGCCTCACAATCGCGTTATACAAATCAACGCAAATTCGGCGGCTCATGCAGACGATCATGGCTTTGCCGTCCATCGCTTCGAGGCGCTTTTCGAAATGGCCCACAATATCTTTGGCAATAATGCCAATGCGCTTCTCCGCGCCGACCATCGCTTCCATGCGCGCCCACTTGCTCTTCAGTTTTTCCCTGGTTGATTCCTCTTCCTTTTCGGTGACTTCTTCAAAATCGGGGTCAATCTTTGGGCGCTCTTCCGGTTTCAGTTCGAGTTTCGCCAGCCGCCCTTCGTAGTAAATCCGAACCGTGGCACCGTCGTCCACGGCCCGCTGAATGTCGTAAACATCAATGTAATCGCCAAACACTGCGGGCGTGCTTTTGTCGCCGACCTCCAAAGGCGTAGCCGTGAACCCGATAAACGACGCGTTAGGCAGAGCGTCGCGCATATGTCGAGCGAAGCCATCAATAAAGTCGTATTGGCTCCGGTGCGCTTCGTCGGCGATCACCACAATATTGCGCCGATCCGAAAGCATCGGATAGCGTCCGCTTTTGTTTTCCGGCAGGAATTTTTGAATGGTTGTAAAGATCACGCCACCTGATGTTACTTGCAAAAGCGCCTGCAAATGCTCGCGGCTTTCAGCCTGGACTGGCCCCTGCCGCAACAAATCGCTGCAAGCCGAAAAGGTGCCGAAGAGCTGGTCGTCCAAATCGTTGCGGTCGGTCAGGACCACCAAAGTCGGATTTTCCATTTTCGGATGCACGATAATCTTCCCAGCATAGAAAACCATCGTCAGGCTTTTGCCGCTGCCTTGCGTGTGCCACACCACGCCCACGCGCCGGTCGCCTTTGGGCGAGGCCGCTTCCAGTGTGCATTCCACGGCTTTGTTCACAGCGTGAAACTGATGGTAGCCCGCGATCTTCTTGGCGAGCGCCTTTCCCGAATCCTCAAACACAACAAAGTTCCGAATCAATTCGAGAAAGCGGCGCTTGTCAAAGATGCCCTTGATCAGAACGTCCAGTTCGAGCGATCCCTTCGGCGCAACGGCGTCTCCCGCAACCGTGCGCCACGGCATGAACCATTCGTAGCCGGAAGTCAGCGCACCCACACGGGCCAGAATACCGTCCGAGATAATCAGCGGTTCGTTGTACGGAAACAGACCGGGAATTTCTTTTTTGTAGGTCTGGAGCTGGTTGTAAGCGTCGCGGATCGTCGCGTTTTCATCAGCCAGATTCTTGAGCTCGAAGACAGCCAGCGGCAGGCCGTTCACGAAGACCACGATGTCCGGCCGGCGATTGTTCTTGCTTTCGATGACCGTGAATTGGTTCAGCGCCACCCAGTCGTTGTTTGCCGGATCATCGAAGTCGAAGAGTTTCACTTGGTCATAAACGATGCAGTCCTTGGTCCGGTATTCGACGTTGATTCCATCGGTAAGGAATTTATGAAAGCGCCGGTTGCTTTCTTCAAGATTAGCGGTTTGAACGCTCAGGATTTTGCGGATGGCGTCTTCAATGGCTTCGGCGGGAACTTTACGATTGATTCGTACCAGCGCCTCACGCAGGCGCTTGACCAATACCACATCGCTGTAGCTACTTCGCTCGGCAAAAAGTTCTCCGGGTGCGATGTCAGGGCCGTGAAGAATCGTGTAGCCGAGCCCGGAAAAGACATCAAGGGCGACATCTTCGACTGTGGATTCGGCGATTCCGCTCATTGTGGGGCGGGTGCTGGGAGATTTCGCCTTGGCCTTCTTGCGCGATTGACTTCACAATCGTTCACGCAGCCAGATCCTGGCGCACCGCTTCGCGTTGGCTCCATATTACAGGGTGAACGTCATAGCTCCTGAGCGCATCCACGACCGTGGAAGCCGGAATGCGGTCCGAATCGTTCAGAATTGCGTAAGCCTGGGAGTCAGGCGGCCGCACCTCCTTGGTATCAATCCAAGAAAATGCCAAGGCTTGCGCCGTGTCGCGATTGGGCCGGTTAATCGTTCTGATGATTCTCTCGGGTTTGACCCTGGACTTTGGGATCACAAAATCAAACACATGGTCATAGCCGCTCTTGCCCGTGAACTTCACTTTCGGCGTGTACCGAATTTCGTGTAATTCGAGCCACGCCTGGACATCCTCAAAGAAAAGGCTGGACACAACTGGCGAAGCCAAATAGAAAAGGTCATCCACTGCAAGCATGGCCTGAACCAAGTTGTGTTTACGAAGCGCGAAGTTGTCGCGAGACGCCTTCACCTCAAGCCGGCCTTCCTCAAGGCGCACACCGAATCCGTTCAGGGTCGTCTTCAGCAGCGCCTGCCTTTTGCCGCTGTCCAGCTTGCAGCCCGAGAGCTCCAAGTCCTGAAGCACGTAGCCGTCATCGGTTAACACATACTCCCCGTTGGCGCGTTGCGCGTAGATCTGCAAATAGTCGTTGTGCCGGTCAAGGTACGGCGTCGTGATCTCCACGCTGTCATTGACTTCCCGAAGGGCCGTCTTGTCCTTCAACCAAACGAGGTATTGGTCGAGTAACGCCTGGATTTCGTCCATCATACGAAAAGCACCTTGTCGATTGTCGGTGGCTTCGTGACGTTACAGTATGTCATAAACTCCTGCAGGGTCCGCCAGAGGTCGGAAGCATCTGAGAATTTGTCCCGCGGAATGGGTATGGCCCACTTGTCAGCGAACCCCTCCCGATAGATGTGCAAATGAGGGCAGCCGACATCCTCCCCGTCAGGATTTCTGTGGGCCGGCCCTCCCAAATCCAACCGCACCAATACCACGACAGCCCTCGCCCGGTTTTGATGAGTCACCTTACGCAGGTCAATGCGTCCACGGCGCACGTCCAGAATAAATTCTTCGCGCTTGTCCGGCGAGTTGAGAGGGACTGCGATGAACTCTCCGGGGTTAGGATAACTGTAACGAGTCTCATCTACCCGGTGCTTTTCCATCACCATCAAAGCATCCGCTTCCGCCTGGGTTAGATTGACCTCAGCCATTCTAGACCGCCTGACCGATTGTACTGTCTTTGACCCGAATCTCGCCGAAAATCAGCTTCGGCAGCAGCGCCTCGCGCAGGCGTTTGCCCAACACCACGTCGCCATAGCTCGTCCGCTCTTCTAACAGTTCGCCGGGGGCGATGTCTGGGCCGTGGAGATTGGTGTAGCCAAGCCCAGAGAATACTTCCAGCGCCGCTTCTTCGACCGTCGATTCCGTGAGAATAGCCATCTACGCTTGTGCCCTTTTAGAAAGAGCCTCCGCCACCATTTCCTCTGCTGCGTCGTTCATTGACTTTTGTTGCCGATTGCGAAGAAGTCCGTTGACCCAGTTAAAGATCAGGGGATTCTGGGCGCGGGAGCGATAGATTTCATTCTGAATTTCGATGCTGGCCTGGTCCAGGAGTTCATCTTTGAGCGTGCCCTCCAGTGCCGCATTCCAAGTGTCTCCAATATGCTCCTTCAGCTTTCCGAGAGCCTCAATAGCCGTGGTCTGTTTCCGCAGTTCTCTCGTACCCCACAGGATTGCCGGCGTGAGGGGCGCGAGTACGGCTAACACAAAAGTTCCTATAGTTAGGCGAGTGTAAATAGCTATGGCAAACACAAAAGCACCAAGCGACCACAGGATGACTTTGAGCCCAAGTCGGTATCGCCCGCGCAAGGTAAAATCCCACCAAGGATTGGACCGCTGGCATATCAATCGTCCTATAGGCAAGGACACCCTGGAAACAGCAACCGGATACCAGTCTCGGAGGCCGGAAAGGTCTGGATGTTTGCTATTGTATTTCGCTGCTTCATCCACGACCAACTCCCGATCAGGATGGTCCCCAGTGACGAGCTTTCGCCACGGGAGACACAGCAATTCGCAATCGAAGATTTCCTGAACCTTCGCGCCCATTTTCCGCAACTCGGACTGTTCGGGTTCAAGGACCAGGGCGTCTAGGAGTGCAACTCCAAAAGAGTAGGAGGCTACCCATACTTTAAGGCCGG
>JAKASC010000023.1 GCA_021828245.1 Acidobacteriota bacterium | reverse complement strand
TCCAGTTCACATGATTGAAGGTGTTGAACGTCTCCCAGCGAAGTTGGATCAACCCGCCTTCGCCGAGTTTGGACACCTTCCAGTTTTTGATCAACGCCAAGTCTGTGTCGGCTGTCCCTGGGCCGGTAATCACGTTGCGACCCACGTAGCCGAACATCCCTGGCTCGCCATTCGCAAGGAGTTGGCTCAAGTTTGGCTGAGCGATAACGCCCGGATTGTACCAGCTTACGGTCGGCCCATAAGTTGGATCGTTGTAAACGTGTTTGTCAACCTTCAGCGGGCCTACCGAGTTGCACTGGACGCCGCCGCCGATGCCAGTGGACAGGTTCTGCATGCCGCACTGGAACGATAACGGCGAGCCGGCCATCAGGGTGGTGATGCCGCTCAGTTCCCAGCCTCCCAAGCCTCCACGGATGAAGCGATTCGAGGCATTGGCGAAGAACGGCAGGTTGTAGATGTAGCTGGCGGTGAACACCTGGAACCGGTTGTTGTCCGAGGTGCCATACCACCGCTCATTGTTAAACGGATCCACGTTGCGTGTGTTGGCAGTGTAGGTTGAAGTTGCATTGTCAAGGTTGTGGGACCACGTGTAGGAAACCTGCGCCGTCAAGCCGTGGCCGAAAGTATGTCGGAATTCAGCCTGGAAGGAATTGTAGTTGGAGTTCGCCGCGTCGGCCTTCATCGTCATGCCGGAGAAACCGCGGTACGGCTGGAAGAACTCGCCGATCCCGGCGTCGTGGATCTCGGCCTGCTGTACATTGCAGTTGCCGCTCGCATCGCACACTTGGAAGCCGTGCGCGACCACGGGGCTGCCTGCAAGCTGCGGCACGTTCACGATGCCCATGCCGAGAGGAATATTGTTGAAGCTGGTGCCTATGGCCAGATGGTGTCCCAGAGCCCCAACATAAGCCAGGGAGATCAGATTGTCGTGGGCGAACTGGTGCTCCAGGCTCAAGCTGAATTGTTGCTCGCTCGGCCATTTCTGGTGGTAAGGCCACAGCGTATAGCCTGCGGGCGGAATAGGCGCCGAGTAAACGCCGTTGCTGTAGATCGGGCCGACAACTTGCTGGCCCTGCGGGTAGCTCGATGTCGCCACGGCGCGCGCTGCGGCCGTTTCGGCCAAGTTGAAGGCCGTCAGGCCGAGCTCGTGAGGCGGATTGCCTTCGCCGCCTTCCGATTCAGCTTCGTTGCCATTGCCGATCTCGTAGAAGATGCCATAGCCGCCGCGAATGGAGGTGTTGTGACCCAGCCGGTACGCAAATCCAAAGCGCGGGGCCCAATTGTTGTAGGTATTGGTTTGGCAGCCGGGCGGAATGCCGTTGGCGCCGCACTCGACCAAACCGTTGCCGTAAGCAAGCGGCGTCGCCCCTGTGCCCTGGATCAGGTTGCCGCTCGCGTTGTATTGGGCTTCGGCCGCAAGATTGTAGAACTGCGGCAGGAAGCCCGAGTCCACTGTCGGCTTGGTGATGTCGTGGATATGCTGGAAATAGTAGTAGCGCAAGCCGAGATTGAGGGTCAGTTTGGAACTGACGTGCCAGTCGTCCTCGATATAGGGCTCGATGTCCCAATAGGTCCAGTGGCCCTTGCTGTTGCCGCCCACCGGAACTCCGTTGACGTTGGTTTGGGTTCCTTCGACGTAGTCGCTGGCTTGGCCGAGGAACGCGTCGGCCAGGGCGTTTCCGCTGCTGCCGGGCTGACCACTCCAAAAGTCCAGCTCGCCTTGGGTGGCATCACCAAAAGTTTCGTTCTTGTGGTAATCCTCGAGGTATGCCCCGAACTTCAGGATGTGATTGCCGTGGACCTTTGTTACATTATCCTGGAAGTCCACGATCGGATTGGAGTTCGTCCACGGGTTGGCCGAGTACGCGCCCGAAAACGTGCAGGTGGCCGTGCCGCCGCAGAGGGCCAGGCTAGGCAAGAGTGGGTTGCCGGCATTGGCCGGGAAAAAGTGGGCCAACTGGAAACTCGACGGCCGGGTGATGCCGGTGGATTGGCCACCGGGTAGGTTGGTCAATGTAATCCAGTCCTCGGTGTAGCCGGCGATGAATTCATTCATCAGCGTGGGGCTTATGGTGCTCGTAAGGTTCAAGACCGCGCTTTTGCCGGGGGCGAGAAAGCCCGTCTGGACCGTGTTATACATGGAGCCCGGGCCCCATTGCCAGAGGGTCGGATTGACGGTGGTGTTCCATGCATCCTGGGTGTAGCGGACAAAGGCGTGGGTCTTGTTGCCGATGTTCTGGTCCACGCGGATTTGGTCTTCACGCCAGTTGGTGGCGCTGGGGGCTATGCCGCTCCAGCCCACAGGGCTCCCTGGAATGTTCGGGGTGGGGAAGTACGCCGAGATCAAATCCTCGGCGTTGGTCGCAGCCTGCGGGTCAATTCCAGGAACGTCCATGATGTTATCGTAGGTTACGCCGTTGACCACAGGGAGAACGCAGCCCTTGGCGACCGTCGCATTGTAGGGCGCGTCGTTGCCAACCCCTGGCGTGCCGTGGCCGGGCCCACCGGGAGCGTTCGGGTCGCACTGGCTGAAGTCGCCCTTCCGTTGGAGCATGGAGAGCGTTTCATTGATCCCGAAAAGGCTGCTGGAACGAATCTTGCGCCAGTCTTCTGACCAGAAAAAGAACGTCTTGTTCTTTTTGGTATTGTAAATGCCCGGAATATAGACTGGCCCGCCCAGCGTCCAGCCGTATTCGTTCTGCTTGAGGGGCGCGCGTGCTGGCGGTACGCCGCCGCTGTAGCGATTGGTGAAGAAGTTCTGCGCGTCCAACACGTCATTGCGCAGATACTCGAAGGCGCTGCCGTGGAACTGGCTGGTTCCGGACTTCGTGACGACGTCGATTTGAGCACCCGCGTGGTGGCCATACTCCGCGCCGTAGTTCGACGTCGAGATACGGAACTCAGCGATGCTATCAAGGTTCGGGTAGGTGTTGAGGGTGCTCGCCGAGCCTTCATCGGTGTTGGGCGCGCCGTCCACCGTCCAGTTGTTGTACTGGGTGCGGCTGCCGTTGAAGGAGATGCTGTTATTCGCGAGCACGCCCACGGTGTCGGTTATCAGGCCTTCCGGCACGGCCCCCGGCACCAGCAGGGCCAAGCGCACAAAATTGCGCCCGTTGATCTCTAAGTTCTCGATCTGCTGCCCGGTGATGACGCTCGAAATCGCCGCCGTTTCGGTTTGAACGTGCGGAAGATTGCCCTGAACAGTCACCGTGGTGGCGACCGTCCCCACCTTCAGTACCGCATCTACGCGCTGTGTCTGGCCCGTGGTTAATGTGACGCCTGTCTGGATGACCTTCACGAAACCCTTGGCCTCGAACGTGAGCGTATAGGTGCCGATGGGCAGGTTCGATATCGCATAGCTCCCGTCAGAGTCCGTGACCAGATGGCGGACAAAGCCTCGTGAAGGCTCGGCCACCGTAACCTTTGCCCCCGGAATGACCGCGCCCGAAGGATCGCGCACGGTGCCCACAATGTTGGCTGTGCCAAACTGGGCAGCGGCGTTAACCGCCAAGGCGGCAACGGCCAAAAACACCAATACCACAAAACGCAGACCAAAACGCTGCTTTTGCATCTCTCCCCCTCTTTTGGTTTTAGACTCCTAGTTTGTCCGACGCGGAAACTTCATTACTCAGGCCAGCAGACTACCGTGCAACACGCCTCTTATATCTCGGCTTCCATTACATGTCAAGAGATATTTTTATATTTTATTTGCCGTGAAAAACAAGGGGGTGGGCGGAAGCGAGCGCATTGCGTGCTCTGCATGGACGCAACGACCAGGCCGACATTTTCAAATTAGATCGAATATGGGTGAGCAGCGGATTTGGACTACTATGCCGTTTTGCCCGGGGTTATTCCTGATCGAGATAGAGGCGGGGGACCCGGCGCCCGATCGAGCACAAGACTTCATAGGGCACGGTATCGAGTTGGGCTGCAACGTCTAGCGCGGTAATAGAATGGTGTTCCGAGCGGCCCAGCAGAATGACCTCATCACCCACCTCGACCCCCGGAATATCCGTCACATCAAACAGGCTCAAGTCCATGCTAATCGCGCCCACAATCCGAGCCAGGCGGTCCCGGATAATGGCGTGACCGCGGTTGGAAAGACCACGGCTGAGGCCGTCCGCATAACCGACGGGCACGGTGGCAATCCGCGACGGACGCCGAGTGTGAAAGGCTCCCCCGTAACCGAGCGGTGAACCGGCAGGAACATCTTTAAGAAAAACCACCCGCGACTTAAAAGAAAGGATCGGCTCAAACTCGGATAGATCAGGCGGGGCCTCGCCGGGCAAAGAGAGAATAGGAACGCAGTATCCGTAGAGCAAGGCTCCAATGCGCACAAGATTTTCTTCAGGGAAATGGCGGCGGGTGACCAGGGCAGCGCTGTTTGAAAGATGGATCCATTCCGGCTCGACGCTCAAGGAGCGCAGCTCCGCCAAGCCGCGCGCGAAGATGGCGAGCTGATCGTCCGTTTGCGTCGCTAGGCGGTCCTCCGCCGAGGCAAAGTGGGTAAAAAAGCCCTTAAGTTCCAGTCCCTCGAGTTCGCGGTAGTGTTCGATAAAGGCGCGAAGCCTGTCCGGCGGCAAGCCGAGCCGCCCCAGCCCCGTATCCAGCTTGAGATGAAATTCAATCGTCCGCCCGTAGCGCCGCGCACAAGCCGCGTAGGTGTCCAGCCGCGCCGTGGAGGAGACCGTGGGGGTGAGATGATATTCAAGCAGGTCGGCGGGATCGCTCATATAGAGTCCGCCGAGCAATAAAATAGGGAGATGAATCCCGGCCTCGCGTATCTCGATGGCTTCCTCGACCGTGGCGACGCCCAAAGCGTCCACGCCGGCCGCCGCTAATTCGCGGGCAATGGGCACGGCACCGTGACCGTAAGCGTCGGCTTTCACCACCGCCATCACCTTGCGCGTGCCCGCCAGGCGGCGAACCCGCTGATAGTTATTTCGCAGCTTGGGAAGAGAAATCTCCGCCCAGGTGGGACGCAGCAATTTAACCGCAGGGGCAATCACGGGCATAAGGGGAATTATGAAGGATGCGGAGTCCATCGCGAAATAAAAATTGCTGCCGAGCTCCGAGGCGGGAGCAGGGACTCAGGTTCAGTTCAGGCGACGCCAGCCGCGGCGGCGCGCTTCAGGCCAACGGCTAAAATCCGTCGGCATCGCCTTCGCGCGAGAGATTTTCGAATCGAACATAGGGCCTGAGAAACACAATAGGTATTTCACCGGTGGGGCCGTTGCGCTGCTTTCCGATGATGAGTTTGGTTTCAGCGCCGGCTTCTTCTTCGCCCTCCTCGGCGGCGCGCCGCTCGCGGAAAATAAAGATGACGACATCGGCGTCCTGCTCGATGGAGCCCGACTCGCGGAGATCGGAAAGTTGTGGCTTTTGGCCGGGGCGCTGCTCGGGGGCGCGGCTCAGTTGAGAGAGGGCGAGCACGGGCACGTGCAGCTCCTTGGCAAGGCTTTTCAAACCGCGCGAAATGAAGCTGACCTCCTGGGTGCGGTTTTCAGATCGCGTCTGGCCGGTGACGAGCTGCAGATAGTCCACGATGAGAAGGTCAAGGCCTTTCTCCGCCTTGAGACGCCGGGCCTTGGCTCGAATCTGCATGATGCTTAGCGCGGGAGTGTCCTCGATAAACAGCGGCGCTTCGGCCAGGCGGCCAAGGGCCTGCGTCATTTTGCTCCAGTCCTCGCGCGTGGTAAAGCCGGCTCGAAGCCGATGGCTGTCAATGCGAGCTTCCGAGCAGAGCAGGCGCAAGGCGAGCGATTCTTTGCTCATTTCGAGCGAAAAAACCCCTACCTTTTTATGGTGCTGGATGGCCGCGTTCGCGGCGATGTTGAGGGCCAGCGCGGTTTTGCCGAGCGAGGGCCGCGCCGCGATGATGATCAGTTCGCCCGGCTGGAGTCCAGAGGTCATCTGGTCGAGCTCCTCAAAGCCGGTGGGGATGCCCGTGACGTGATGGCCGCGCTCAAACAGGACATCAATCGTGCCAAAGCTGCTTTTGACGATTTGGAAAACGTCCATGAAACCGGACTGCGTTTTTTGTTCGGCAATCTCAAAAACCTGGCTTTGAGCGAGATCAATCAGGGCTTCCGGATCGTCCGCGCCTTCAAGACAACGAGTGATGACATTATTGGAGGCATGAATGAGCCGGCGAACGAGGGCCTTTTCTTTCACGATACGCGCATACTCCATCGCGGTGGAAGAAACGCCAATGGGAACCCCGTCGGTCAGCGACGCCACGTAGCCTGCTCCACCCACTTTCTCGAGCAACCCCTCGCGGGACAATTCCTCGGAAAGCGTCACCAGGTCAATGGTTCGATTCTTCTGAGATAGCTCCAGCATTTTGTCGAAGATAAGGCGGTGGCTTTCCGCGAAGAAATCGTCTCGAGTGACATACTCGAGCGCGATATAGAGCGTGCCGTTGTCGAGCAGAACGGAGCCGAGCAGGGCGCGCTCAGCCTCCAGGTTGTGGGGAAAAACTCGTTCGATGGTCTCTGTGCCAGCCATCCTGCCCATTATTGCTATTCTATCACCTCCGCCCGTTTCAAGCGGATTCGAACGGGAATCTGTGGAATTACTGTGAATTCTTGCGAAAAGTTGTGGAAGAACGGCGGAGTGCAGTGGAAAACCCTGCGGCTATCAAAAGACAGGGCTGGAGCGCCTCAGCCCAATCTTTCGCCTGTGGTTGTCCTAGACTTTGCCCAAGGGCCCGTAAGGCGTCGCCATAGATTTGACACCCGCGCGAAGCGAGTACCCTATAAGACCGTCCGCCCGATGCGATTCTTGCGTTGTTCAGAGGCAACGAACGGCACCGCGGGTTGGTGCCGGCGTGTGGGGCAATACAATGTCCCCCAACGGCAAGCCCGCAGGCTGAGCAACGAACGCCGCGGACAATTCGCCCGATGGATTCCAGCCTCCATAGCCTCCAGCGTTTATTAACTCCTTTGCTAACGCGGCGGCGATAGAAGCGAGGGCTGAGGTGTGCTATGCTCCAGCCAAGGTCCAAATCCGATTAGGGGAAATTTTCTAGATGGAGTTGAGGGGACGGCGGCCAAACAGGGCTTCAGCTTTTAACGTAAACGGCCGATTTATTCTCCGAGCAGGCTGAGACGGGCAGGGCGGGATGAGAATCAAATTCTGGGGCGTGCGGGGTTCAACGCCAACCCCCGAGCGGAGAAACTCCCGGTACGGAGGCAATACCCCGTGCATTGAGATTCGTCTGGCCAACGGCACCTTGATTGTGCTGGATTGTGGGACGGGCCTTCGCTCGCTGGGCAAGGGTTTGATGCGGGAGTTTGGCGAGCGGCCGGTTCATGGTTATATTTTCCTAACTCACTTCCATTGGGACCACATCCAAGGCATTCCCTTTTTTGCCCCGTTTTACAAGGCCGGCAACATCTTTCTTTTTCACTCGATTCGCCGCGAGGGCGCGGATTTGCAGGCCGCCATCGAGGATCAAATGGCCAATCCTTATTTTCCGGTGGACATGAAGGCCATGGCTTCGACGCGCCATTTTTTTAATCTCGACCAACACCCGATTAACGTGGGCGGGGCGGTGATTAGCTCGGTTCCGCTCAACCATCCTCAAGGCTGCGTGGCCTATCGGGTTGATGCGGATGGCGCGTCGTTCGTCCTGGCAACCGACACCGAGCCCGGCTCGCCCTCCTACGATCGCGCTCTGCGCGCATTCGTGCGTGGCGCAGATATTTTGGTCTATGATGCCCAATTCACTCCCGAGCAACTCGCCCAGGAAAAGAAGGGCTGGGGCCATAGCTCGTGGTTGGAGGGCACGCGCATCGCTCGAGAGGCAGGGGTTCGGAAGTTGATTCTTTTCCATCACGATCCGGACAGCAGTGATGCCTATGTGGATGGCTTGGTGGAGAAGGCGAACCAAGAGTTCTCCGGAACCGTGGGAGCGGCTGAGGGATTGGAAATCTTTCTGCCCGAGGGAGATCTTCAGCAAGCCCACTTGAGCCGAGCTTCCGAACGACGTCGCCACCGTCGCTATCCCGTCGAATTACCGGTGCGCCTGTCGTGGCGCGAAGACCGTGACAGCCGGGCTGGGGGTGAAGCGCTCAGCAAGGATGTCTCTCGCTCCGGTATCCGCATGGTCAGCGCAACGCCGATTCCTGCCGACAGGCCTTTGGAGTTGGAGTTGGTTCTTCCGGATGAAATCACGCACCGCGGGGAAGTGGCCTTGCGTTTTGTGGCCCAACCCGTGCGGCGTGAACAATCGAACGGTGATTTGGATGCTCCCGGGTTCCGAATGGGGTTGGCGGCAAGACTTTATTTACCGGAGGAATTTCCCGAGGCTCCTGCCGCGGATCAGGGGCTAGTGAAGACGAAGAAGTAAAATAGTCTGCCGAGCTATTCAAGAACCCCCATCTTGTCTTGTGTCCCGTCCCGCAATTCTGCCTACACTCCTGCCTGGCAGGCGTGTTGAAAACTGCTCCGAACCCTGCGCGCTCAGCGGTCGTGTTTGAGGGACATCGGCTTGCTTTCCGGCTTCTGGCCGGTCCAGCATCGGGATATAGGGCGAGGCTTTTATCGGTCGTGTCGGGAATCCCTGCTAGACTCATAGAGAAGGGTGGCCGTGTCGCGGCCAAGCCACGATGGGAGTCGGCTCCAGGGGGCGTTGCCCATGGCCCGACCCTTTCGGTTTGAGGCGCGCAGACGAGAACTCATTCGAGGTTATCCCATTATTGACTACAGGGAGTGGAAATGACCGCAAGTTCGCTAACACCCAACTTCCAAGGACTCGGCGTGGCGGGATTGGAAAGCCGTCGCTCGGAAGAGCTGGCAGCCCTCATCACAAAGTACGGCGGAGTTCCCTTTGTTGCCCCTTCGATGCGCGAGGTGCCGGTTGAAGATAACGCGGCGGCGTTCAATTTTGCCGACCAATTGCTCTCGGGAAAGCTTGATGGCGTGATTTTCATGACCGGCGTGGGGACGCGGGCGCTCGTGGAAACACTTCAGTCACGCTACAACCGAGATCAGCTTGTCACCGCCTTAGGGAACGTCACCACCGTCTCTCGCGGAGCAAAACCTGCCAAGGCCTTGCGTGAGTTGGGTGTGCCGATAACCATGATGGTTCCTGAGCCCAACACCTGGCGCGAAATTCTGCAGGAGTTGGACGAAAATCCCCGCAGCTTCTCTCTTCCCGGCAGCCGAATCGCCGTGCAGGAGTACGGGGCGACCAACACGGCCCTCCTGGAGGAGTTAAGGAAGCGCGGCGCGGAAGTGTTGCCGGTTCCGGTCTATCGCTGGGCGCTGCCTGAAGATTTGAAGCCCATGCTGAGGGTGCTGGAAGCTATTACGGATGGCCGGGCGCGGGTCGTCCTTTTTACCAACGGGGTCCAAGTGGACCATGCGCTCCAGGTTGCCGCGCAACACAACATGAGAGAACGGTTGCTCGAGGCTTTTCGGAGCTGTGCCATCTGCTCCGTGGGTCCGACCTGCACGGAGGCGCTTCACCGCAACAAGATCGGCGTGGATTTAGAAGCCAGCCCTCCCAAAATGGGTGTCCTGGTGCTTGACGCGGCAAAAGAGGCCGCAGGAATTCTGGAGAAAAAAAAAGCGGGGGACCGCGCGACGTTAAGCGTGCCGACTTCCGGGGCAACGGCGGCGGTGAGGATTTCTCCGCCGCCTGAGCCGGACACAAGGCGGGACCTGGTGCGGGAATCCTTGTTGATGAAGGCATGTCGCCGCGAGCCAACGGCGCGAACTCCGATTTGGTTGATGCGGCAAGCCGGCCGTTTTATGAAGGAATACCGAGAGCTGCGCGCCAAGGTTCCCTTCCTGAAGCTGTGCAAGGACCCCGACTTGGTGGCCGAAGTCACCGTGATGGCGGCGCAAAAGCTGAAGGTGGATGCCGCTATCATTTTTGCCGACCTGTTGCTGATCGTCGAGCCGCTCGGCTTCGCGCTCGAATATGACAAGGGCGAGGGGCCCGTGGTCACGCCGGTGGTGCGAGAATCGCCGGACGTAGGACGATTGCTCCGGACGGCGCCGGCGGATTCTCTCGAGTACGTTTTCGAAGCGATTCGCAAAGCGCGCGCCGCGCTGCCTGCGAGGCTGCCGCTCATAGGGTTTGCGGGCGCGCCGTTCACGCTGGCTTCCTACTTAATCGAAGGAGGGGCTTCCAAGACTTTTCGGTACACCAAGACACTGATGTATCGTGATGCCGGGGCCTGGCGGGATCTTATGACACAATTGGGCGATCGCCTGGCTGAATATGTGAATGGACAAATTCGCGCGGGGGCGGATGCGGTACAGATTTTTGATAGCTGGGTCGGCTGCCTTGGCCCGGAGGATTATCGGGAATACGTCCTTCCATATTCCCGACGAATGTTTGAACAAATTCAGCCGGGGGCGCCCCTCATTCACTTTGGGCTGGGGACGGGGCCGTTTCTTGAGGACCTACGGCGAGCGGGTGGAGATGTCATCGGGCTTGACTTTCGTGTTGAGTTGGACGAGGCCTGGAGGCGGGTCGGCTACGACGTGGGGGTGCAGGGCAACCTGGATCCGACCGTGCTCTTTGGCGATAGGGCTTTTTTACGTCAACGGGTCCAGCGGATACTAGCCCAGGCGAACGGACGACCCGGGCACATATTCAATTTGGGCCATGGTGTCCTTCCCGATACGCCGGAAGAAAATGTCCTGGCCTTGGTTGAAATGGTCCACGAACTTAGCGAACGCCGCGCGGGCGCATAGTCGCGGATGGCGCGATTGTGCTGCTCTGGGTTCCCAAAGTTAGATAAAATCCAGCGAACTGAAAAGTCGCCTTAAGAATCGAGCGGGAGCTCTGCGAACTCGGCCAGAAGTTTGCCGTCGGGGGATCTCAAGCGCAACGATACCTTGTGGGCCTCCTGGCCGAGGCGCAACGGATGATTCAACCAAACGGCGTCGCCCGGCCAGACGTGGCTTATTTTCATTTTGTCCGAAATCTGGCGATTTTGGGTGAGGACGGCCAGCTCCAGCATTCCTTCCTCGAAAAATCCGAAAGCGCCTGTCAGTCGCACGTTGCCGCTCTCGCGCTCGACGGTTGGGACCTCCGAGATGAGAGCAGCTTGAGTGACGCTGCGGACGACGGGGCTGACGACTCGTGTCGCGTGCCAGCAGATGGGAAAGCTGAATTCCTCACCCGGCTTCAGTTCCACCAGCGGGCTCAGCGCCTCGGTCTCGATATAAGCATCGCAGCCGTTCGGATCATCCTGGGTGTTAATTTTGCCCGTAGGCAATGTATAGGTGCCTCGCCCGTTAACCCACACTTCGACCGGTGCCCCGTCGGGATAAGGGCGGTCGGGAAATAGCGGAAATGTTTCAACCAGCGCGAACAGTTCCGTGGGTCTGATGGTCGCCAGCCATCCGTGCTCGACATGGACGGCAAACTTCGCCACTTGGTCAGCATAATGCAGTTGCCAAAGGCCGGTTTCATGATGGAGATGGACGTGCCGGAACGGCTCATCGCCAAACATCTGCTGGTAGCGCCTTGCCGGCGCATAGACGCATAGGGGAAGGTTGGCGTTCTGCTGGGTGACCTGCCAAATTCCCCAACGAACCACCCTTGAGGAGACATTGCGCATCTTGTGGACGATTCGAAGGGTTGAGGAATTCGCCCGAAGCTGAATCTCCCTCGAAAAGACCAACCCCGTATATTCATCCGGCCGGCTTTCGAGCCGAAGCGAAACCTTTTCCGGGCTTTCGCTGACCACTTGCCATGCGTAAGGGCCCCCATCAAGGATGGGGTCCGGCGGTCCAGGCCACTGATTGCTTCGCTCCCAACCCTGGGGGGCGGGCCAGACTTTGGAGCCGCCGTAGTTCTTCCAACCCGCCGCCGCGCAATTTTCCTCCGGCGGAGAAACGCGGCCAAGATGCCGGGGATTGACGTAGAAGAATTCGCACTCGCCCAGTCGAAGCTGCATGATGCGGCCGCCAATTTCCGGGATGACGACGACCTCGATCAGACCGTTGGCCAGGCTCACAGTGTTCCAGCCGTGAAGGGTGTCGCGTTTGAGTCTGGAGGGGAACTTTGACATGAGCCGCCGCCGCGCGAGCGAAAAGCCAGTTTACAGATGTTTGCAAAATAAGGTGACCCTCATTTTCTCAGACGCCGCTCCATGACCGACGGGAACCGGCGGTCATAGACCGCCGCTACAGCGGGGAGTGGCGTTTGTGCGGGCCGCCCGAGCCGTTCTGCGATATCATGGCACACCCGACGCCGGGTCGCGGCGAAAGCGGGTAAAGGCATCGCGCACCGCCGGCGTTAGAGGCACGTTGGCAAGGCGCGAGAGAAATCGGAGAGACGCTTTGATGCGCAGAGGAACGAGGTCGGCGGTGGCGGGCGCGCTGGGCGCGATCTTTTTGGCGATGGGGCTGGCGGTCCCGGCGATGGGCCGGACGGCGCGGTTGGCCGCGACGCCGCCCATGGGCTGGAATGATTGGTATCAGTACGGCTGCAAGGTGACCGAAGCCATCGTTCGCGCGAACGCCCTGGCGATGGTCGAGAGCGGCATGAAAGCCGTGGGTTACACCTACGTCAACATTGACGATTGCTGGCAGGGCCAGCGCGACGCAAAGGGTTTTATCCATCCCAACAACCGATTCCCTGACATGAAGGCCCTCGGCGATTACATCCACAGCCTGGGCCTCAAATTTGGAATTTATTCTTCGCCCGGCCCCAAAACCTGCGCTGGATACGAAGGCAGCTACGGGCACGAAAAGCAGGATGCGGAGACCTACGCGCGGTGGGGTGTGGATTTTCTTAAGTACGATTGGTGCAGCGCGTCGAAGGTTTATTCGCCGGACCAGATGCAGGCGGCCTACCGAAAAATGTACGAGGCGATTTTGAGCACGGGCCGTCCAATGGTCTTTAGCCTTTGCCAATATGGACTCGAAGCCGTCTGGCGCTGGGGCGCTTCGGTGGGCGGCAACATGTGGCGAACAACGGATGACATTGGCGGCGGGTACGATCGGGTTTCTCTTTTCGGATTTCAGCAGAACGGTCTTGGCAAGTTCGCCGGGCCCGGCCACTGGAACGATCCGGATATTCTGCAGATTGGCCTCGGCCGTCTCAATTACAACGAAGAGCTGACTCAGATGAGTTTGTGGTGCCTTTTGGCGGCGCCGCTTTTGGCCGGCAACGACCTGACTCACATGACCAAGACAACTCGAGAAATTCTGACCAATCCCGAAGTCATCGCGGTGGATCAGGATCCCAAGGGCATTGAAGGACACCGCGTTTGGCAGCAGGGCCCTCTCGAAATCTGGGCAAAGCCACTGATTCATCACAGCGTGGCGGTGGGTTTGTTCAACCGAAGTCTTTCACCCCTGCCGATGACCGTTCATTTCAAACAGGTCGGCATGCCGGAGACGGTACGAGTTCGAGACCTATGGGCGCGAAAGGACCTGGGCACCTTTCACCATACTTTTTCCGCCGAGGTCCCAAGTCACGGAGTGGTCCTGGTCAAGTTACAATAGCGCACCGTTGCCCTTGCGAGGACGATGACGATCCTCGCGGGGATCGGCACCATGAGCGAACATTTCTGGCTAGGGATGGCAATTATTGCCGCAAGCGGCGCGCTGAACGGCAGCTTTGCGGCGCCGATGAAGTCTTCTCGAAGCTGGAGATGGGAAAATACGTGGTTGGTTTTTGCCGTCGTGGCGCTGCTCATCCTGCCCTGGGCATTGGCCATCGGATGGGTTCCGCACCTCGTCGAGATATATCGCAATTCGCCGGGCAGCGCCTTGGTCTATCCGCTCGCCTTTGGGTTCCTTTGGGGAATCGCGCAGGTGACGTTCGGCCTGGGCATCGAGGCCGTCGGCATGGCGCTGGCGTTCACTGTGGTCTCCGGTCTCGGCTGCCTTTTTGGCTCCTTAATTCCTCTGCTGGCGCTTCACCCGGGCGGGCTGTTGCAGCCGAAGGGTGTTCTGCTTTTGACCAGCATACCGATTCTCATTGTCGGTTTAGTCCTTTACGCGAAGGCAGGGCGAAGCAGGGAACGGGAACAGGCTTCGAGCGACGCGCCCAAAAGCCGGCTGGGTTACAGTTTCGCCGCGGGGCTGGGAATCTGTATTTTCACGGGGATCGTGGGCTCGGCGTGGAATCTTGGTTTTGCTTTCAGCGGGAGGCTGCTCGAACTCAGCAAGACGCTGGGGGCAGGACCGTTGGTTTCACCTTACGCGGTTTGGGCACTGATTCTGAGCGCCGGTTTTATTCCCAATTTGGTCTATTGCGCTTGGCGGCTTTCGCGGAACAATTCGTGGGCGTTGTTCGCGACCGCCGGCTCGCCGAGGGAAGCGCTGCTGGGCGGCGCGATGGGCTTGCTGTGGCTGTCGGGCATCGTCGGTTATGGTATTGGCGCGACGCTGGTCGGCAGCTTTGGGACGTCGGTGGGCTTCGCCCTGTTCATCGCGGCGCAAATTCTCTGGTCGAACGCGCTCGGCGTTCTGACGGGGGAATGGAAAGCGACGTCGGTGCGAACCCGGAAGATTCTGATGGCGGCGGTATTGGTCACGCTCATCGCGGTCGGTGTGCTCAATCTGGGCGGGCTGTTTTGAAACACCGCAAGGAGACTGAGCGCTAATGCGTAAATCGAGCGAGGATGGACCGATGATCAGGTCAGGCAAAAGCCAATGGGCGAGGATTCGTCGCTTGGGGAAACTGTCTTGCGCGTTGGGAATGTTGGGCTTGCTGGCGGGGTGTCGCACCTCGCCACCCATCACCTCCACCACGACGATTCAACTGGACGGGCGCGGCAAGGGGCGCATTTTCGACGGCATCGGAGGGGTAAGCGCGGGCGCCTCAACACGCCTGCTGGTGGACTACCCGAAGGCTCAACGGCGGCAGATTCTTGACTACCTTTTTAAGCCGGATTACGGAGCCTCGCTCCAGCACCTCAAGGTTGAGATCGGCGCCGACGTCAACTCGACTGACGGCTCCGAGCCGAGCTTTGCCCGCACCCGCGCGGAGATGGCGCACCCCAACTTTGATCGTGGCTACGAATGGTGGTTCATGGAAGAGGCTCAAAAGCGAAACCCCAATATTGTTCTCGACTCGCTCGCCTGGGGGGCGCCCGGCTGGATCGGTCATGGCCACTTCTACTCCCAGGACATGGCCGAGTACGTGGCCAAATTTATCGAAGGCGCCCAGTCGGTTCACCACCTCAACATGCGCTTCACGGGCATTTGGAATGAAACTCAGTATGAGCCCCAGTACGTGAAGCTGCTTCACCGCACGCTGCTTGCGCACCACCTCGGAACCCAAATCGTCTGCTGCGATTTGTACACGCAGGAGCATCCCTGGAGCATTGTGGATAAGCTGGCCCATGACGCACAGCTTGACAATGCGGTGGATGTCATCGGCGTCCACAGCCCCAACGTCATCCAGGGCCGCACGACCCCCGGGGCAGCGCTCAGGACAGGCAAGCCCTTGTGGGCGTCCGAAGATGAATTCTTTTATTACACGAAGGGACTATCTCGCCACTGGTCTCCGTATGCCGAATCGCTGGCGATGCTTTATAACTTAAACTACATCCGCGACCGCATTACAGCCACGGAAATTTGGAGCCCCGTCACCTCTTACTATGACAATTTGGCGGCGCCAGATTCCGGTCTCATGCTGGCGAACACGCCGTGGTCGGGCCATTACAAGGTTCTGCCCATGATCTGGGTGACGGCCCATACGACGCAGTTTGCTCAACCCGGCTGGCAATATATCAATAGCGCTTGCGGGTATCTGTCCGGAGGGGGAAGCTACGTCACGCTGAAATCACCCTCCGGCGGCGATTACAGCGTCATCATCGAAACGGTGAACGCGCACGGTCTCCAGCGAGCCCGCTTTCACCTTTCGGGAGGGCTTTCGCAAAGCACCGTG
>JAKASC010000251.1 GCA_021828245.1 Acidobacteriota bacterium | reverse complement strand
ATTTCCTGATTGCCCACTTCAAATTTGAGCGCGCCCGAAAGCACATAGGAAATTTGCTCGCTTTCGTGATGATGAGTAGGAACCTCGGCGCCTTCGGCCAGGGAAATCTGGGCAACGGTAAGTTTTCGCCCGGAGATAACCTTGCGCCATAGCTTGGGATTCAACTGCTCTTTTTGGATAGAGTCCCAGGTGTAGAGTTCCATGGTTGACCCTCCCCGCCATGTGAAGTCACGATATTGTACATGTTCAGGCAGGCCGTGGGTAGATGAATTACAGGGCGGTGGAGTGCCCGCGCGGCTAAGGAGAAGATCGGTTTAGCGGAGCGCAAGTCGCCAGCCTCACGGGGGTGCAAGACCTCTTTTCGGGTCGAATAAGCCTAAATGGCACCGGCAGCGGGCGTGCTACATCCTCTATGAAATCAATGAGATACGCCACGCCTGGCCATTGAGGCGTGATTCTCGAAGCAGGCCTATCGAGCCAAGGCTTGCCAATTTCTCGACCGTATGATAAATTCTTTACAACCTTCGTAGTCTCAAAATCATCTGAAGCAACGGGCTTATTAATAGGAGGTCGCCCGATACGAACTTATGAAAGGGATACCAATGGCAACTAGTACAAAATCACAAAAGAACGCCTACCGATCGCTCCTGCTGAAGAAGCGGCAGGAAATTATGGACTACGCGCGGCGAGAGCCGGAAGCTCTGGCCACGAGTGTTCAGTCTCCCGATGACATTGAGGTTGCCGTGGGGACACTGGTGCAGCACGTTACGGCGGCAGCCGCCGACTTACGCAGCCGCGAACTCCGGGAAATTGACAACGCCCTCGAGCGCATTGCCGGTGGAACCTACGGCGAATGCGAAGCTTGCGGAGAGCCGATATCTCCGGCGCGGCTCAAAGCCCTCCCCTGGGCGCGTTTCTGCCTTTCCTGCCAAGAAAAGCAATCCCGAAACTAATCTTCTTCGCCTCCCGCCGCGGCTCCGCTGAGCCGCCGAGAGGCGAGGTGTGTCTTGCCGGTTTGCCGCTCATCATGGCGCAACCCCGCGAGTTGGCCGTTGCGCGGCGTTTTGCGCCCCGGCTTCGCTTCGATTGACGTTGTGGAACTATCCGTTTTCGAGTAAATTTCCCTATTCGCTTCTCCACGCATCTGGCAGTGCGTGAGCGTGGAAGCGTCATCTAACCGTTTAAGGGAGCGAAGATGGTCATCACGTCAGTCGAGCCTCTTGTTCTGGGGACAAGCTGGCGCAACTTAATTTTTCTCAAGGTCAAAACGGACGAAGGCGTTACCGGCATCGGTGAATGCACGCTTCAGAACCGCGAAGAGGGTGTGCTCGGATACCTCCAAGGTGCGGTGCGACGGCACGTCCTCGGCTCCGATCCTTTTAACATTGAAGATTTGTGGATGCGCATGTATCGGAACGAGTTTTGGCGCAATGGCGCCATTGCCACTACCGTCATGAGCGGCCTTGAAATCGCCTGCTGGGACATTGTCGGCAAAGCTTGCGGTCAGCCGGTATGGAGAATCCTGGGTGGCCGGTGCCATGAAAAGATCAAAGCCTACGCCAACGCCTGGTACACCGTGGAGCGCAAGCCGGATGAGTTTGCCAAGCGGGTCAAAGTAGTGCTCGACAAGGGTTATAAGGCGCTCAAGGTGGATCCGTTTGGTCCCGGGGCGCTCGAACTCTCGCGGCAGGAAAAGGTTCGCTCTATCGAGCTGGTGGCGGCCATTCGGGAAGCGGTCGGTCCCGATGTCGAGATCTTTATCGAGATGCACGGCCGCTTTAGTGCCTCGACCGCCATTGAGTTGGCCCGCATGTTGGAGCCTTATCACCCGGGCTGGATTGAGGAGCCTTGCCCGCCCGAAGACATTCCATCGCTTCGCAAGGTGGCCGAGCATGTCCATCTTCCCGTGGCCACGGGCGAGCGTTATTTCACGCGCTACGCTTTTCGCGAGGTGTTGGAGTCGGGCGCGCCCGATATCATTCAGGCGGATCCGCTTCACGCGGGCGGGATTTTGGAGATGAAGAAAATCGCCGCCATGGCCGACGTTCGCTCCATGCTCATGGCACCGCACAACTCGAATGGCCCTGTCTGCACCGCAGCCTGCGTCCACTTTGATTTTTGCACGACCAACGTCAAAGTGCAGGAGTGTTTTGACGACTTCTCCGAGTCTTGGGTCGTGGAGGCGGTGCCGGGGACACCACGTCCGCGGGACGGTTATTTCTATCTGCCGCAAAAGCCGGGCCTTGGCGTGGAACTGAATGAGGATCTGATCAAGGAGCATCCGTATAAGGAAGGATTTTTTAACATGTGGCAGGAGGACTGGCATATGCGCCAGTTCGCCAAAAGCTGATGTATTCGGCACAGCCCGCTCGGGAATTCAGGCAGCGATTTCTCAATGAGGCTCAAGGGCGGTTGCGAGGGCCGTCGGAGATGTTGCTCGTCGGTCGGGTGGGTGGCGCCGAGGGGGTCCGGTTGCAAAATGCGTGATGGCGAGGAGTAGCTTATGAAATCATCTCGACGACGTTTTCTCCAATCCACCTTGGTGGCTCCGTGGGCCGCGCAGCTTGGCGGCCTGGAATTATGGGGCGAGCCGCTCGCGCCGCCCGGCCCGGTTCACTTTTCCAATCCCGATATCATTCGTTACGACTCGCACTGTTTTACCATCCACGGCCGAGACACAGTGATTCACAGCGGCTCTTTTCATTACTGTCGCTGCCCCCAGGCACTTTGGCGCGACCGCCTGCTCAAGTTCAAGCGGGCCGGATTCAATGCGGTGATGACCTATGTC
>JAKASC010000022.1 GCA_021828245.1 Acidobacteriota bacterium | reverse complement strand
CGGCGACTTCAGATGGATCGGCAGATGCTGTCGCAACTGCTCCCGAAATCCTCGCCGCCGCAGAAATTCGATGAACACCCTCAGGCCGCCCTAGGGCGTCACCGCCCGCCGCGTCTCGCGCAAAACCGACTTGAAAGTCGGCGCTATTGCGAGGATACTTGTTGGGGGTTAAGGGATTCAAGTTAACAAAGCGATTGTCCGTCGCCTCCGGCGGTTTCCCCATAGACTGGCCGGGACCTGTTTTATCCAGATCAGCATGAACTGGGGTTAGACCTCAGATTAACCATGCCGCTATCGCCATCAAAACGAACCCTCCTGATAAAGGAGATCGCTAGTCGCCTCGGAACGGAAGATTGGGCGCTTATCGACGTGACGCTAAGGCAGTTTTCCCTGCCATGGTCTGATAATTGGTCGGGTGCAAAAGATACCTATGTGCTGCATATGATCGAGGAAGCGCCCGACCAGTCATTGATTGACCTCGCGCAGCACGTTGGCTTCCAGTTTGAAGAAGTAACTGGGCCAAGGGTGGAGCCCCCATTCTGGCGAAAAGGCATGCTTCGCCTCTTTGTGTCACACCTGGCAACTCATAAGGATGTTGCGGCACAACTTCAAGAGGCACTTCTGGGGTTCGGGATCTCAGGCTTTATCGCTCACAATGACATCGAACCCACAGAGGACTGGCAAACTCAAATTGAAACCGCTCTCGCGACCTGCGATGCGCTTGTCGCACTCCTGCATCCAGGCTTTCATGCAAGCAATTGGACAGATCAGGAGATCGGCTTCGCTATGGGGCGCGGCGTGCCCGCTTTCGCAATCCGCTTCGGGCAGGATCCTTACGGCTTCATTGGGCGATTTCAAGCGTTCAACGGCAACAACAAAACTGCCCTTGCACTGGCGCGCGAATTGTTCGACGCGTACCGTAAGAATAAGCAGACCCAGCGTCGAATGAGCGAGGTTTTGATAGGGCTTTTCGAACAGAGCGGGAGCTTTGCCGATGCAAAAACGCTTATTGGCTATTTGGAAGAGCTGGAGGTTTGGGAGCCTTCCTTCTCAACGCGAATTCGTTCAGCAGCCAATGGTAACTCCCAGATCTCGGGAGCATGGGGAGTGCCTGACCGAGTCGTGGCGTTGGCGAATAAGTGGGCCAAGTCAGGGGTTTAACATTGAGCGTTGCCGGACCGCCAAACCCAAGCTTGGCGCGGACGAGATCTTTTTATCTGCAGCTCCTTGTGGGCTGGCGAGATGGTAGCCATCACGGCATGCCTCCCAATGCTGTGGGTGCGTAAATGACGGCGGTGCAATTGGCCCACGGCACATAGCCTGTGGCCCGCTCTGCGTTGCCTTGCCGCCAGCTCTTCGTGATGGATGCCACGCCCTGAAGAAAAGCGTACTCCTTGCTCCGTAGAACAGACCTCGGTTGTGGGCTGAGCGGCAAATTCAGCGCACTCTATGGAGCGGTCCATCATGCCGTTGCCGTCTCGGGATACACGCCAGGTCAGACTACCGAAGTTCTCAAGCGCCTGGTATGCATTTTGAACGATTTCTGGGCTCTAGCAACTCTTGTCGGGCGCTTGGATTGGATGCAGAAACTATCCGAGTCTAGCCCCCTAGAGCACTTCCATAAATGATGTAGCTTGCAAAGGGCGGAATCTTGTGGCAGAGTGTGCTCATGCGAGCCATACCGATTCCGATTCGCAAGCGCATTTTGGAACTCTACGAACGCGGCAAGAGCACGCGGGAGATCGCGCAGTTTTCCGGCTTTTGCGTGGCAGCGGTGCGGCGCGTGCGCCAGCAGTTTCGCGAGCGCCGGACGGTGGAGCCGCGGACGCATTTATGCGGACGCAAAGCGCTCCTCACTCCAGAACGAAAACAACGTCTGCGCCAGCTTCTCGCCGAGCAGCCCGACGCCACGCTGGCCGAGTTGGGCGGGCGCCTGGACCGCCCCTTCCGCACGTCCACGGTCGATCTCTGGCTGCGGCGGCTGGGTTGGAAGTTTAAAAAAACCTCTGGCCGCCGCCGAACAACAGCGTCCCGACGTCGCCGAAAGAAGGGCGCACGGGTATGAGCAGTTGCCCGTCGAATCCACGACCCGTCTGGGCTTTATAGACGAAAGCGGCGCCAACACCAAGATGACGCGGCTGCGCGGCCGCGCCTTGGGCGGTGAAAGGCTGCGGGTGCATGTCCCCCACGGACGGTATCAGACGAGCACCTTGATCTCCGGCATTCGCCTGGAGGGTCCCTGCGCCCCTTGGCTGTTTGAAGGCCCCATGCACATGGACAATCTGGCACCCACAAAATCCGGGGAGTCCGCGAGGCCATCGAAGCGGTCGGCGCCCGGCTGCTGTACCTGCCGCCCTACTCACCGGACTTCAACCCCATCGAGCCGATGGGGAGCAAGATCAAACAAATCCTGCGCAGCCACGCTCCTCGCACCCATGAGCAACTGCTCGAGGCCGCCCAAACAGCCTTCCAATCGATTTCCACCGCTGACTGCAACGGCTTCTTTTTTAGCGCTCGACACGCTACATCATAAATGGAAGTGCTCTAGATGCATAAGGCATAAAGTCGTTACAACAACTATTTTCGGGTAGCCTTGGGTCTCCCCGCCGGCAGTTCTCGACAACAAGACGCCGGGCTTCTTCCCGATCCCGCGCGAGGGCGCGGTTGATGCTCCAGCAGGAGGCGTGAAGGTTGTCAGGAATGTCTCAGCGCGCGGCAATTTGCACAGCGTGGCCGGTATAATCGCCTTCGCCATCCGTCGCGGCCGCGACTTCGGCCCCGGCGCCGTGGTTTTCGCCCACGATAACCAGGCGGATTCTGACGCGCTCCGGCATTTCGGGATAGCTGCCCTGCGCCTCGGCCAGTTGCAGGGCGCGGGCTGAATCGTCCCAGTGCATGGCGACAACTCTTCGCTGGCCTTTTTCGTAGTCGTACGTGTCGCCGGCGTCGGAATACCATTCGAAGTCACCGTCAGCGCCAGGATAGACGCGTACTTCGAGTTCATGCACCCGGCCGTCAGCGTTGTCCACGACAGGACCCAAAGGAACGACAGAGCCGGCGCGCATGTATAAGGGGATGCGGTCGAGCGGCGTCGCAGCCTGCAACGTTTGACTCCCGTCAAGGCGCTTCCCGGTCCAAAAGTCATACCAGGCAGGCGCTTGCGGCAAATAGACCTCGCGACTGGCCGCGGCCGGCTCGGTCACGGGCGCAACGAGAAACGCAGGACCGAACATAAACTCGTCGCCGATGGCACGCGCTCGGCGGTCGTCGGGCCAGTCCATGGGCAGACCGCGTTGCATGGTGTAATCCTCGTTGGTCACGCGCCAGGCAAGCGAATAGATGTAGGGCAACATGCGGTAACGGAGTTTGTCGTAGAAGATGAGCGTCGGGGTTTGCGGCCCGTAGCTGAACAGCTCATTGGTATTGTTAACCCGGTGGCCGTGCGTGCGGAGGATGGGGCAAAAAACGCCAAATTGGAACCAGCGCACGTAAAGCTCCTGATAGGCCGGATCGCGCGTGTCGCGCTCGTAGGGCCAGCCGTAGCCGGCAATGTCGGTGGTCCAATAGGGAAGTCCCGACATCTGATAATTCAGCCCTGCCGCAATCTGACGGCGGAAGGTCATCCAGGTGCCGATGACATCACCGGACCAAACCGTGGTGGCATAGCGCTGCTGGCCGAGGAAACCGGAGCGCGTCAGGATGAAAACACGCTTGCGGTCGGTGGTTTTGCGCCAGTGATCGTACACGCCGCCGGTGTGCATGAGCGGAAAGACGTTGGTATAGCGCGCGCCGTTGCCAATATGAAGTTGCAGCCCATCGAGCACGGCGTCGCTCTGGCCGTTCCAGATCTCCGGTTCCGAACTGTCGAGCCATAAGCCGTCCCAGCCCTCGGCGAATTTGACGCCGACCAGGTGCTTCCAGTAGTAATCGCGGGCCTCCGGATTGGTGGCGTCATAAATATCCGCATTCGGCACAATGAGGCCGCGCTGCTTCATTTCCTGGTAATTGTGGGAGCGCAGATCGAACTTGGCCCAAACTGAAATCATGGTGTGAACCTGCTCGGCATGGAGTTTCTTGAGCGCCGCCGGAACATCGGGCCAGGGCCTGAGGTAGTTTTCAGAGTATTCGGGATCGCCCTGAAGTTTCCACCAGAACCAATCCTGCACAATCATATCCAGCGGCACATGCCGGTCCCGATACTCGGCGGCAATATCAAGCAATTGCTTCGCCGAGCGATACCGGTCCTTCGACTGCACGAAGCCGTAGGCCCAGCGGCCAAACATGGGCGCGTGTCCGGTCATGGTGCGATAGATCTGGATAATGCGGTCAATGGACGGGCCGTAAAAAACGTAGTAGTCGATGGCGTCGGCGGCTTCGGTGGTGAATTTGAGCTCGGTCGGAAACCGGTTATCGAACCAGGATTTTGATGCGGTATTCCAAAGCAGGCCATAGCCAAGCGTCGAGACAAGCAGCGGAATGGCAACGTTGGTATTTGCCTGCGCCAGCTCGATGACCGCGCCTCGATAGTCGAAAACGCCGCTCTGGTGCTGGCCAAGCCCGTAAAAACCCTCAAGCGCATCCGGAAAGAAGCGCGTGTTGACTCGATAGAGTTTCTCCCCGTTGAATTCAACCGGAAGGTAATGCCGGGGAACGCGATCTGACTCCTGCAAAAGCGTTTTCCCGTTCGAATCCCGAAAACGAAGCAACCCCATGCGCGTGTTGAATTCCACAGAAAGCTTGGGTGTCCGCAGCGTCACTCGATTCTCTTCATGCGTCACCTCGGGGCGTTGCGGCGTACATGGAGCGGTAAACCAGGGCGTATGGGGCGAGGCGCCGGTTGGATTCCCGGGACCTGCTACGACGTGAATCACATCGGGCGCGCAAACCGTGAGGCGCACGGTTTCGGTTCCGTTTTGCAGCACGACCGCGTTGGACGATTCCGCCATCGTAAACGGCGCCGCGCCGCCAGGGAATTGGGGCGGGTCGGCTCCAAGTTTTCGGGCCGGCAGAAGCGAGCCGGCGGCGGCGGCGGTTGAGCTAATCAGAAAGCGGCGTCGATCAAATGTCCATGTCACAGTCAACCCCCAATCGAACACCAGCGATATTTAACTTTCGAGTGCGCGCCTAATGGCAGTTCTTGAAGCACAGATTCTCGCTGAAAAATGGAATGACGTGATTTTGAAACCGATAGGCCACATGGCTTGTATGCGTCCCATGATAAATCTCGAAAGTGTTCTTAATGCCGTAATTGTCGAGGATTTGATGAAGCTGGATCATGCCGAACCGCCACCCATCCTCGTCACCGACATCGAGCCCAATGGCCGTGTACTCGCGCAGGTTGTAGATGTACTGGTCAATCATCGCCAGAGGCGAATTGGCGATAAATTTGTCCTCAATCTCGGGCACGGGCTTTCCATCTTTATACGGCAGGTCGAGATAGAGTGGCGGATTCTTTGGGTCGGGCGCCCAGGCGGCGGCCGCAGCGAGTTGAGCCTCAGCAAAAAAGCCCAGCTTGGCCGCGTCGGCAGGACTTTTGACCGATTCCAGCGCCTTCTCCTGCGCTTCCATGCGCTTTCGCATGGCTTGCATGGCAGGGCTCGCTGTGCTGGAGGCCGGTGGCCTGCCGACCATCGGCGTCAGGCAGCAGGCGCTCATCACATACAGGCTGCCGAAGACCTCCGGATGCTGCATGCCGATTCGCAAGGCTCCATAACCTCCCATGGAATGCCCCACGAGGCCGCGAGCCAGCCGGTTGGGGATCGTGCGGTAGTGGGTGTCCATATACTTCACGACGTCATGATAGACGTATCGCTCGAAGTCGCCCGTCGTCACGGAGCTGGAGTACATTGAGCCGCCAAAGACAGTCTTTGAATCAGGAAGCACGACGATCATCTGCCTGGCGCCTTTGGCGAAGGCGCCTTCGATGGTTTGCGGCAATCGGATTTCGTGCGTCCACTGCTCGGCTCCGATCGAATAGCCGTGCAGCGCGTAAACCACGGGATACCGCCGGTGCTTATCCTTGTTGTAGCTTGGGGGGAGAAACACGACGGCGTCGCGGTCCACTTCGTTCCCCTGCAAGTTACCCTCCAGCGCCTCGCCGGGAATCTTGATGTGCTGCACAATCTCCGGCTTCGCGCCTGGAACTAGCGGCGGGTCTTCCGTCTGCACCTGCGCGCGGCACGGCATCACGGCCGCCAGCACGAGAATGGCCACGCCCGACAGAACCCATTGCGTTCGTCGTCGAACTGCCAGCTTATCGCTTCTCATGTCTCTCACCTCGTTTCTCCTCATGAAAATGTGGAATGATGCTCCGGGTTCTGCTTCTTGCCGCCAACCTTGGGATTCTCCCGGCCTTGCGCCGGGCTAAAACCCACCGCAAATTGAAAATTCGCGGCGCGCGTCAGGCACAGCATTAGAAAAAGTTTCGTTCGCATTCGATTTGCCTCCTCTTGGCATGGCTCAACGGCTGGTGGCGTCCCGTATCATGCCGCGTCTTATTAATTGGGACCATTTTGAGTAGTGGAATATAGTACCGACACCCTCCGCTGTCAATCTTGATTGCAGCCTGGGTGATGTCAAGCTGCTTGTGTAAAAAGGATGAAGAGATCACTTCCCCGGCGATAAATCATACTCCGAAAATTCAATCCAGAAGCATTTTCAGCTCTGGCCGAAGCCCGCGCGGAAGGTATTGGCGAGTCTGGCTTTTGAATAGCCACCGAACGCGATATTCGTTCGGCGCGCCTGTTGGGAGGATACGCGGAAGGGGCGGCTTTGTGGCGAGTGACAGGCGCATTTCGGGGATGGTTAGGCAAGCAATGGGAAGGTGGCGCGCCTCGTCGAGAAATTGCTGAATGCGCTTGCGGAAAGTATCGGACAATGATACTTTACGCATGTGAGTGCTGACACTGCGCGTATCAATGCGCGGGATTATATCGCGGGGCTCGCTGCAAGCGGACGCTATCATTTTACGTCAGCCGAAGCGCGGTCTGCGCTTGGTGTCTCGGCTGTTGCGGCGAAACTCGCGCTGAACCGCCTTGCGAAAAAGGCAGCGATCGCGTCCCCGGCGCGCGGATTCTACGTCATCGTTCCCCCGGAATACCGCTCTATCGGCTGCTTGCCTGCGGATCAGTTTATCCCGGCGCTCATGAAGCGTCGCGGTCTGTCATATTACGCGGGCCTTCTCTCTGCCGCGCAATATCACGGTGCGGCGCATTATCGCCCGCAGGAATTTCAGGTCATGGTATCGAAGAATCGCTGGCCCATTGAGTGCGGCGCCGTGAGGGTCGTGTTCGTGGCGCGCAAACGGCTGAACAATGTTCTCGTTCAGGACTTCAACACGCCCCGTGGGCCGATTCATGTCTCAACACCGGAGGCGACAGCTGTCGATCTTGTCGGATACCCGCGTCACGTTGGAGGGCTCGACCAAGTGGCGACGATTCTTTCGGAGCTTGCCGAGAAGATCGATCCCGAAAAGCTCGTGCGTGCGGCGAGAACGGCGCCGATTACGTGGGCGCAGCGGCTTGGTTTTCTTCTCGTGCGCATTGGCGCGGGGGAAAAGACACGATCGCTCGAATCCTACGTGCGGTCGCACGCAAGGGAGTCAACGCTGCTCCTAAGCTCGGCTCCTCGCGGACACGCGAAACGGGACTCTAACTGGAAGCTGTATGTCAATGCGCGGGTGCAAGCGGACATATGATCCCGCGCGACTTCATAACGGAATGGCGTAAGGAAGCCCCCTGGGTTCAGGACTTCCAGGTTGAACAAGACCTCATCGTCAGCAGAGCTCTGGTCAATATTTTTTCGAACCCCGCCTTGAGTAAGGCGCTTGCGTTCCGCGGCGGCACAGCGCTTTACAAACTTTACGTGAAGCCGGCCGCTCGCTATTCGGAAGATATAGATCTCGTCCAGGTCAATCCCGAGCCGGCCGGACCGGCGATGAAGGCTCTGCGGAGCGTCCTGGATTCATGGCTCGGAGAACCGCGATGGAAACAGTCTGAGGGGCGCGTCACCTTCGTCTATCGCTTCAATTCGGAGGATGCCCCGCCGATTCCTCTCCGCCTCAAGAATCAATTCACGCGAACATCGGGCCGTGTACGGCATCACGAATGTTGAGTTTCCGGTCAGGTCGAGGTGGTTCGACGGGGTTTGCCGGATTGCTACCTACGAGCTGGACGAGTTGCTGGCAACGAAGCTTCGCGCGCTGTATCAGCGCAGCAAGGGCCGGGACCTCTTCGATCTTGCTGTGGCGCTCAATCATCCCGCTGCTGACCCCGCTCGCATCGTCAAAGCGTTCAGTGAATACATGGCTGGCGGGCGGCGTGTTACGCGGGCCTTGTTCGAAAAGAACCTTGATGCCAAGCTGCGCGATCCTATCTTTGGCGCCGATGTCAGACCACTTTTGGCCTCGGCTTACAAATGGGACATTACCGCTGCGGCTGATGTGGTTTCGTCTCGCTTGATTCGATTGCTGCCAGGCGAGCGGTGGAAAGGTCGCAAGGCGTAGTTTGGAATTGTGATTAAGAGATTGCCAGGTCTGGCTGGCAGGCGCATATGTATATACTCAGTAATTCGCGCAAGTGGTCGAAAATCGAGTACCATTTAGGTACCACTTGGGCGTTCTGGGAGAGATTTTCAATAACTTAGCATTGCCAGCCGTGCTGCAAAATCAGCGAGATAGCCCAACTCACTGCTCCTACGAAGCAAGGGGTCGGGTGTTCGAATCACCCCGGGCGTACCAACTATCCCCTTTAGTTATCATTGGATTAGCTTGCTCCCAGTTTTGATAACCTTCCCAAAAGTGGGAACAATTGGGAACAAAACCCCTGCCAATCGTTCCACCGCCTCTCGTTCAGCCTCGCGCAGCGGATGGGTGTAAATCATGGTTGTGTTCGCGTGCGCGTGACCGAGCAAAGATTGCAGGACGGGCATCGGCACACCTTCGTTGCCTTGGTACGTCGAGAATGTGTGCTGAAGAGCGTGCCAGCGGAAGCGTGGAATTCCCAGCCGGTCACAGACCGGCCAGATCTGGCGATAGAGAACGTTTCGATTGTTCAAGGGCGTCCCCGCCTCGCTTGGGAAAAGCCATTCCGATTTGCCGGGCTTTGCGCGAAGCCACGAATTCAGGGCTTCGCCGAGGACCGTCGAAATGGGTACTTGACGCTCGCTTCGGCGCGTCTTGGGAGTGCTGACCTCGTTGTTGTACACGCTCCGCTGAACGGAGAGCGTCCGCATTTCAAGATCAACATCCTCGACTCGCAGGGCGAGCAACTCGCCGACACGCAACCCACACAGCACCGCCACCAGAAAAATGGTTCGCCCTGGATCGGTCAGGTTGTCCCGAAGGCGCTGGATCTCGTCAAGCGTAAGCACACGAGATTTGCGCCGCCTTTCCATAGGTGGCAGCTCAACTCCGTGGGCAGGATTGGTATCGGCCCAGCCCCATCGGATTGCAATCCTGAAGAATTTGCTCAGGAGGTTGCGTAGATGGGCGAGAGTTTGAGGTGAGTAGCCTTGAGCCTGTTTTTGTTGGATGAATTGTTGAACTTGAACCGGGCTCACATCGTTGATCGGCAACTTTCCAAATGCGGGCAAGAGGTGGCAGGTGGTTAGGGTGCGGTAGAGGTGTTGCGTTGAGTGTTTGTGCATCGGTAGGATCGTGGGTTCCACGTGGCGCTCCCAGAACTCCTGGAGCGTAATGCTTACTTTCGGCCGATACGAAGTGCTGTTGATCCGTTGAAGATAACGAGATGCCTCCCGCTGAGCCTCGCGTCTTGTCCTGAAGTCACCAAGAACGATCGAGCGGAGAATTCGTGCTGTCCCTGATTCGGGATTTACGACGTCATCCCAGAATCTCATCACCCAGTTCTTTCCTCGTTTGAAGATACAGCCTTGCTGATACCTGCGACGAGCTATACGAAAAATCTCCTTTCTCTCGTTGGCTCGCTCGCCTTGTCTTCGGTCGGCGATTAGTTTAACCGGTCGCTCAGGCACGGCGCGATGTCTCCAGGTAGGACAACGACTACGTTGACTCATCACCTCAGATGGCCTTGACAACTGTGCTAGTATAGCCGTACACTTGCGATTGATGGACGCCGTCATCCGAATTGATCCCGCCGACCCGTCGCCCTTCTACGTTCAGATCGCGAACGGCGTCAAGGCCCACATCGCCGCCGGCCGCCTTCAATCGGGGGACGCGCTACCCAGCCTGCGCGATCTCGCGCAGGACCTCGGTGTAAATGTCAACACGGTCAAAGCCGCCTACGAATTGCTTGAACGGATGAACCTCGTCTATCTGCGGCGCGGCAGCCGGGCGCGGGTGCGCCAGTCCCCGGTCTCCAGCGCGACTGAACGGGACTTGCGGCTCGCGCTCAAAAAATTGTTTGTGGACGCGCGTCTTGCCGGCCTGGACGCCAAGGCTTTCTTGCGACTGTGCAAGCAGGCCGCGAAGGAGGGGCTGCAATGAACCTGGGAATTTTCATGATGGCGTTTGCGGGACTAGCGCTTTGGAGCGCGCCTTTCTGGTTTCGAAAGGACGTGCAATTTGGGGTGACGATAACGGCCGCTCTCCCCGGAGAGGTTGTCAAAAGCATCCGGCGGGCGTGGCTTGCGGCGGAAGCGGTCCTCCTGCTGGGCGGCGTCGCGGGCTTCGCCTTCTGGCTCAACGCCAACTATCAGGAATCCGAGTGGCCGTTGGCGCAGGTCGTCTATGTTGTCTTCGCTCTTGCTGCCTGGGCCGCGGGTTGGACTTGGGCGCATCGGCGTCTGCTGCGCGAACGCAACCGGGCGGGAGCAATTCCACCGGCGCCGTCCGGGTCGCGAGAAGCGAGCCTGCGCCCGAGACGCTTCGGAGAACACTACTCCCTGGGAGCGGCATTTACCGCCGCCTTGATATTGATGGCGTGGTGCGCGTGGCTCACGCACGTTTATCCCGAATTGCCGGCGCGCGTTGCGGTGCACTTCGCTGCCAGCGGCCGGCCTGACGGCTGGGCTTCCCGTTCCTTCAGCGGCATTTTCTTTCTGCCCGGCCTAGGGCTGGTGGTCTGCATCATCGTTGACCTGATTGGATACACGATCATTCATTCGCGGATCATCGTCACTTCCGGGCCTGCCGGCGAGGCTGAACATGCTTACCGACACTCGGTGCTGCTGTTCATGCAGTGGATGAAGCCGGTGATGATTCTGTTCTTGGCCTGGATTCAGGTGGCAACCCTGCTTCCGCAGATGGCAGGCCGCCCGCCCGTTTTCGGCCCCAAGGAGGCTCTTCTGCCCATGCTTCTTCTCTTCGGTTACATCATCTCCGGCGCCATTTGGATGGGATGGGCTCGCCTTCAGGAGATCGAATTCTCACGCGCCGGCGGCGATACGACTCCCGATGAAAAATGGATTCTTGGCGGCCTGCTCTATTACAACCCGGCCGACGCCGCCCTGCTGGTTGAAAAACGGTCGGGCCTCGGCTACACCTTCAATATGGCACGGCCGCTGGCGTGGGCAATCCTCCTATTGATTCTCGGGCTGCCGTTTCTCCCAGCTCTGCTTCCCAAACTTCTTCGCTGACTTGTCACCGGCGAGAGGATGAACGCGTTGGCGCGCAGGTTATAATTCTCTTTCATGCGCGCCGAGTTCAGCTCCGTTCATTTTGAGAACCGCGCCAGAGCGGAAATCAATCTCTCGCGCCTAACAACTCGGCTGCCGGAGGCGCTGCTGGCTCCTTTGGCCTCGCTGCTTTCGCACTCGCCGGACCCGGACCGCGCGCTCAACCTGCTCGAACGTTACGCCCACGCGGCGCCGCGAGAGGTTTTGGACCAACTGGCCCTCCATCCGACGGCCCTCACCTATTTGGTGGCGGTCTTTGGTTACAGCGCCTTCTTGGCGGAAAGTTTTTTGGCTGAGCCGGCGCTGCCGCTTCATTTTGCCCGTGACCGCAAGTTTGCCAAACTTAAATCGAAGGAAGAGCTGTCACAGGACTACGCCCGCTTTGCGACGACTCATCCCGAGCCGTGGCTTTCCGCGCAGCTTGCGCATTTCAAGCGGCGGAACTATTTGCGCATCGTGCTGAAAGATGTGCTGGGTCTTTCAACGCTCGGCGAGACGACGTTCGAGCTCTCTATGCTCGCCGACGTCATCCTTTCGAACGCTTTGGCGTTCTGCGACCGGGAGCTTGAAAACCGCTACGGTCAGCCGCAGTACCGCGACGCGCAGGGAAGGATTGCCCGCAGCGGCTTCAGCATCGTGTCACTCGGCAAGTTGGGCGGCAATGAGCTGAATTACAGCTCGGACATTGATCTGCTGTTTCTCTACGAACGCGACGGAGAAACCTCCGGCGGCAGCGAACGCGATTCCATCATTTCTAACAAAGAATACTTCGTGCGGCTGGCTCACGCTTTGACGCGCGCCATTACCCAGCCGACGCCGCACGGCCAGGTCTTTCGCGTGGACCTGCGGCTTCGGCCGGAAGGCGAGATGGGCGACTTGGCGATTTCCGTCAAGTCGGCGCTCGAGTACTACGAACATCGGGCGCGCGATTGGGAACTTCAGATGCTCATCAAGGCACGCCACTCGGCCGGCGACGCGCGTGTCACCCGCGAGTTCTTGAGCGCCGTGGAGAATGACGTCTATGCGGCGCCGGGCGATTTTGAAGCGGTGGAAAGTGTGCTCCGGTCACGCGAGCAGATTTCCAAGAAGCTTCAGGAGCGCCATGGCGCGGAATTGGACGTTAAGCGGCATCGCGGAGGCATTCGAGACATCGAATTTCTGGTCCAATGCCTGCAACGGTTGCACGGTGGGCGCGACCCGTGGGTGCGTTCCGGCGGGACGCTGTTCGCCCTTCGCAAACTGAATGACAAGGGATGGCTCTCCGACCGGGATTATGCCCGCCTGGTTAATGCTTATGAGCTGCTCCGCCGCGTGGAGCACCGCATTCAATTCGAGCTGGGCCGGCAGACACACCGCCTGCCGACCGATCCCGCCGCGCTTGACCAGTTGGCCCGCCGGTGCGGCATTGAGGATCCGGTTTCACCCGGCCAAGCCCTGGTGAAACGCTTGGAGAAGACCTTCGCCGAGGTCGAAGAAATCTACGACAAGTTGATTCATCCCGCCTCGACGCCGCCCTCCAAGGAATCCTACCAGTTGAAGCCCCTCAGCCCGCCCAGCGCGGATTACGGACTCCATTCTTACCATTTATTGCTGAGCTACCTGGACGCGCACGCTCCCGAATTGGCGGAGCTCGTGCGCCAATCCGCCATGCCCGACCGAGCCCGCAAGAGCGTGACCCGTTTTTTTTCCGGCCTACTGGCGTCACCGGAGAGATTCCGAGCCGCGCGGCTTAAGCCGGAGGCATTGGCCCGCGCGCTCGATCTGATGGGGAAGAGCGAGTATTGGGGGGACGTCCTAAGCCACCACTCGGAGGATTTTGAAACCTTGGAGCCTCCCGCGCCCGCCGAAGAACCGAGGGGGCAGATCAGCATGGTGACGCCGCCCGCCGCGATGCCTGAACCGTTCCCGTGGGCGACGGAAAAAGGCTTGGACTTACGCCAGAAAATGGCCATGCTACGGCGGCACTACCGGCAACGCATTTTGGGGCTGGCGGCGGCGGACCTGGACAGGATGGTCAGCGTCTTCGAGCGACTTGAGCGATGGTCCATGCTGGCGGCGCGGGCGGTGGCCAGCGCCCTCTGGATGAGCGAGGAAGCGGTTGGCGTCCGCGGAGCTTCCGAGACGGCACCGGAGAGCGCCTTAATCGTACTGGCACTCGGGCGCTTAGGGCTGAATGAATTCGAACTCGCCTCGGACGCCGATTTAATCTTTGTGATTCCCTCGGCGGCAGCCGGCTACGATCCGGCCTCGCTGATTCGCGTGGCGGAAAAGACCCTCGAAGCCCTTTCGAGCTACACACGGGATGGCGCCCTATTTGCCGTGGATACCCGTTTGCGCCCGCGCGGGCAGGAAGGCGAGTTGGTGATTACCGAAGGCGCGCTGCTCGACTATGTAGCCCGCGATGCTCAGGTCTGGGAGGCCCTCGCCTACCTAAAAGCTCGCCCGGTAGCGGGAGACTTCAGACTGGGTCAACAAGTGGCCGAAAAGCTGATTGCCGCCGTCTTCGACCGCTTCCAATCCCACCCCGACCTCGAGGGTGAACTGCAGGCGATGCGGCGTCGGCTGGAGCGGGAAAGAAGCGCGCATCCTTCCATCACCAAAACGCGCCCCGGCGGTTATTATGACGTTGATTTCACCATCTCGTTTCTCCGCTTGCAACATCGCCTTCACGCCCCGCTCGGCGCGAATACACCGGCACAGGTGGAGCTTCTGGAACGGGCCGGCTTGATTTCCGCCTCGGACGCTTCTACGCTAAGGGAAGGCGCGACCTTTCTTCGCGGTGTGGATCACGCCATCCGCCTGGTGCGCGGCAGGCCGGCGGAAGGATTGCCAGAACGAGGTGGAGCGCGAATAGCCATCGAGCCCGTGCTGACGCGATGGGGTCTGATAGAGTCATCACAAAGCCTGGAAGAACGTTTGCGCGAGGTCGAACAAGAAATTCGCTACGCTTATCGGCGAATCGTCGGATCGGAGTAAGTCCCCATCTGAGGAGGATCCCATGGAAGCAGCCCGCGCACGTCGCTCGCCCCGGTTGGCATTGGCATTGCCCATCCGAGTCTTCGGGTTCGACTTTCAGGGCATTGACTTCGTGCAGGACGGCAGCACGGCCGTCGTCAGCCAGCATGGGGCGAAAATCCGCTTGGGCCGCAACCTGATTCCCGACCAGGAAATTCGGATTCTCTGCCAAAGGACCGGGCGCGAAGGCGTGTTTCGCGTGGTTTGCCGGGTTTCAGGGATGGAGAAAGGTTCTCTTTTCTGGGGTGTCGAGCTCTTGGAAATCGGAACCAATATTTGGGGAATCGAGTTTCCCGAGGTGCAGCCCCAGGACCAACGCACGGTCAGAATGATGGTGCAATGCCCGGAGTGCAAAACCCGTGAGCTCCTCCATGCAGAAGAACGCTTGGCGGAGGCAGTCCATGAAATGGGCGGCTTGCTGCGGCGTTGCCAACTGTGCGGAAAATCGGGACTCTGGAAAACCGTTCCCTACACTGACGCCTGATTCGACACCGACTGAGCGAGCTTCCCGCGGTCAGGGTGGGAACTCCGCTGCGCCCGACTGTCATTGTTGGAAGTATCCCACAATGTCCGCCGTGCAATCCTTGAGCACCCTGCCTTTCTCCGTCTCTCCCGGCAACACGCGGGAAGCGTATCCCACCTTTTGAATCACAATCCGGTATTGCTGGAATTCGCACTCATCCGGCAACAACAGTTCGTCGCTGCGGTAGATTTCCGCAAAGCGGATTTCCTTGGCCCCCAAATCTACCAGCGGATCGCGCACCCGCGCCACGAGTCTTCCCTTTTGATAAATGGCGTCCGCCTCGCGGCTGACCGGCGGTTGAGGCTCCGGCGGTTTGGCAGCCGTGGATTGAAGGGCCAATTTTCTGCTCCTCAGTTTATTAAAAATACCGGCCAACGCCATACATCACCCCGCACGGAAAACTTCTTGCCGCTGCCGGGGCCAGGTGCTCAACATCCAAGAAGAATGCCCGCAGACGCGAGAAAGCGCCCTCTCAATTAGAACGTGGGCATCCTTCCTTTTTTTTCTAATCAAAATCTCCGCTTTTCGTCAAGAGGGGAGACGGCTGGGCAGGCCCAAGCGAGGTCGCAAAAAATCACTTTCTTCAGAGCGCGCGCGAGGTGAGAGGAATTTCCAAAGAATTCGTCAACGTCCGAAGAGCCCGACAAGCTCGGCCTGCGCGAGGATATGTCCTCGGATGGCCTGCTCAACTTGCGGACGGGTCGCGCCGGGGGCGAGACTCAATCGGGTGTTCAGGGCAAAAAGGCGAAAGTGATAATGGTGCGGTTTCCCCGGCGGCGGGCACGGACCGCCAAAGCCCAGAC
>JAKASC010000021.1 GCA_021828245.1 Acidobacteriota bacterium | reverse complement strand
ATAGCCATTTGCAAGCACCACCCGCCACGAACAGGCCCCGCCAGCTGTGACTTTGGTCAATGCAAAGGACCCGGAAATATGAGGCAATAGATGCGGGAGATCAATCTATGACCACGAGCCCCGCACCCGTAGGAATCAATTTCAATGAAAGACCTTTTATCGTGATTTGGGAGACCACTCAGGCCTGTGATTTGGCATGCGTGCACTGCCGCGCCTGCGCGCAACCGATGCGCTCGCCGGCCGAGTTGAGCACGATGGAAGCAGAGCAGCTTATTGACGAAATCGCGCGGATGCGGGTTCCGGTGTTCGTCCTCACAGGCGGCGACCCGCTGAAGCGGCCGGATATTTACAATTTGGTGCGCCATGCCGCGCAGCGCGGCGTGCGCATTTCACTAACGCCAAGCGCCACGCCTCTGCTGACGAAGGAGGCAATCGGAAAGCTGACAGACGCCGGCTTGGCGCGCCTGGCGGTCAGTCTGGACGGTTCCACGGCGGAACTCCATGACGCCTTTCGCGGCGTGCGCGGTTCGTATGCTTGGACGCTCAATGCAATTCACTGGGCGCGCGAGCTGGACTTGCCCGTGCAAATCAACACCACGATCACGCGGCGAAATCTCGCTGACTTCGACGCCCTGGTCCGGCTGCTCGAAACGCTCGATATCGTTTTGTGGAGCGTCTTCTTCCTGGTGCCCACAGGACGCGAGCAGACTTCCGATGTGGTTTCAGCAAAAGAATTCGAAGCTGTATTCCAGAGACTCTACGAGATATCGGGCCGCGCGCCGTTCGACATTAAGACGACCGAGGCGCAGCACTTTCGCCGCTACGTCGCGCAACGCCGCGCGGAAGAGCGGCGGAAGAATATACAAACAGCCTGGCCAAGGCCGCCGCATGAGCCTTCAGACGGCATCGGCCGCGCCCCCCGCGGCATCAACGACGGCAAGGGATTTGTCTTCATCTCCCACCAAGGTGAGGTTTTCCCCAGCGGTTTTCTCCCGCTTTCGGCAGGAAACGTCCGCACGCAATCGCTCGAAGAAATTTACCGGCACTCGAACCTTTTCACGGCGCTTCGCGACACTTCCAATTTAAAGGGCAAGTGCGGTGTGTGCGAATTCCGCGAAATCTGCGGCGGCTCGCGTTCTCGCGCCTATGCCTTGACCGGCGATCCCTTCGCAGAGGAGCCGTGCTGCGTGTACGAGCCAAAGGCTCTCGCAGTCTCCGCCTAAGCGGCATCTCACCTTTCACTGGCCAAAGGCCATTGCACGGAGGCTACAATGGCCAACGATGGCCAGCCTGAACGCGTCGCGCGTCGCCGCCCTGAAAAAAGTTGCGCTTCTCGCCGATTTGGATGAGAGCGATTTGCAAATCCTCGCCGCTGCGGCCGTCCCGCGCCGCTATGGGCCGGGCGAAATGGTTTTTTCGGAAGGCGACCCGTGCGAGGGCCTTTACGTGGTCGAGTCAGGGCTCGTCAAACTCTTCAAAGTTTCCGCTTCCGAGCGCGAGCAAGTCCTGACTCTTGAGGGACCAGGGGCTTCGGTGGCGGAACTTCCGGTTTTCGATGGCGGAAACTATCCTGCCTCGGCTTCGGCGGAGCATGCGAGTGAGCTCTTATTTATCGGCAAGAAGGATATCCGCGGGCTGTGCCTGGAGCATCCGCAGGTGGCGCTGAAAGTTCTGCGCGTGGTCAGCGCTCGGCTGCGGCGGCTCGTAGCCATTGTTGAAGAACTGTCCTTCACGACGGTTCAGCATCGCCTGGCTGCCTACCTTCTGCGCGAGGCACGCAGCCGGGGCAAGCGCACGCCAGACGGAGTGGAGTTCACCTTCACCATCAGCAATCAGGAACTGGCCTCCCGCATCGGCACGGTTCGTGAATTGGTTTCGAGAAATCTCAGCCGTTTGCAGGCCGCCGGGCTTATCAAGCGCGATGGGCGCACGGTGGCCACCCCCCGACCTTGAAGCCCTGGGGTCTGAGGTAAGAAGCGAAGAGTAGATGCGGCATATCCCTGTCCTCAAGAGGTGATTTCAACAGCGCTTCCGTCGCGTGGGAGATCTCGTTTCACGGTAACGAAAGTGAGTCTGGGCTCCAGATCGTCCGGCGATCAATTACCCACGAATCGTGTGGTTCGCTGGCTGCCGGTTTTCCGAGCGCAGGCGCAAACGTTCCTCCTTTGGCTGCCTGTCGTTGCCGAGGCTATTCCTCGGTGACGTTCAACACCTGATTGAAGGGAGGATTCTCGATCACCTGAGTTCTGCCGCCTAGCCAATGGATCTCGACCTTGTCAACCCGGTCGTGTCGGCCCAATCCAAACCATGCTTCCGGAGCGGACTGCGATAGGTAGGACCCGGAGACTCCGTATTCGCGAAGCTGCCGTTTGCCGCCCGCCTCAAGATACACCTTTGCGCCGTAGCCCGAGCGATTGCTGCGCGTGCCGACCAAATGAACGGACAGCCAATGATTGCTGTTCCCGCCGTCATTGCGGAGCAGCATCGGCCGGCCGTTATTGGTCATGACAACCATGTCCAGGTCACCGTCCCGGTCCAAATCCGCGTACGCCGCTCCGCGCCCGACAAGATGTTGCTTCAAGGCGGTTCCGGCAGCACCGGAGCGGGCAATGTCATAGAATCCATTCTCACCCTGCGACCAGAAAAGGAAAGGGCGCTGCGGGACCAGGAGCTTCGGATTCCCCTTGTCTTCCAGCGTTGATCCATTCATGGCCAGCAGATCGAGGTGGCCGTCGTTATCGAAATCGAAGAAAAAAGTGCTCCAGCCGGCGTCACCCATGGCGATCTCACCGCAGCCGTACATATCGGCGGCGTCGGAAAAATGCAGTTTGCCTCGGCGGTTCTGCTCTTCCCACAGGTTTTGATAAAGGGCGTAGCCCTGGCCGATCCAGTGAGTAAGGAACATATCCATGCCACCGTCGCCGTCGAAGTCGCCCACGGCAATGCCCATGGTTCCGCGATTCTCTTCCGTCCACGATGAAGCGCTGATGTCCTGAAATCGCCCGTGGCCCAGATTTTGATACATGCGGTTTGAAGAAATATCGTTGCCAACGTAAAAGTCGAGCCAGCCGTCCAGATTGAAATCGGAAAAGGCGGCGCAAAGGCTCCGGCCCTCGGGATTCGCAACGCCCAGCCGCGAGGCGACATCGGTGAATGTCCCATCGCGGTTGTTGTGATAAAGGCGGTTCGGAGCAGGATCAAAAGATGAAGGGTTCAGCGTGAAAGGCACATTGGCACCATATTCCTCGGATTGGGCGCCCGAGGGCACGCCGCGAAGATCGTAGTTCAGGTAATTGGTGACATAAAGATCCAGGTAGCCATCATTGTCGTAATCGGCCCACACAGGCGTCATGCCCCAGGCGTGATTGGCCACGCCCGCACGGTCGCTCACGTCGGTAAATGTTCCGTTGCCATTGTTATGGTAAAGGACCGAGCGGCCGTAATTGGTGACGTAGAGATCGAGATGACCGTCATTATCATAATCGCCCCAGGCCGCGCCCATGCCATATCCGCCTCGATTCGCGGCGCCCGCGTGAAGCGTTACATCGGTGAAGGTGCCGTCACGGTTGTTTCGGTAGAGGTGGCTGAAAGGCGCCTCCGGGCCTGCGTGTGCGCCCCATGGCCCGGGTTGATTGACGAGATAGAGATCAGGCCAGCCGTCGTTGTCGTAATCGCCCCAGGCAACACCGGGACCCATATCCTCGGGGAGTTGGTGCGTGCGGCCGCCCGTGGAATGAATAAAGTCAATGCCCGCCTGCCGGGTGGCGCTGTCAACGGTTCGTGTTGAAAATGATGATAGGCATCTCCGATCAATTCAATTCCGCACCGAGCAAGTAAAGTCCCAGGGCGCGCTCGCTATGTTCAGGGCTGAGGAAGCCGGGGAAGCGGCCGAGAAACCGCCGCAAGTTGCGGAAGAAGCCCTCGGCCAAATTGGTGGTGCGCAAGCGATAGCTCCACGTGCGCAAGCCCGACTTCAAAAAGGTGATGGAGGCGTCGAAGCCTTGAGAGAAGTGACGAACCAAGTCCGGCTCCGAACGCGCCCAGCGTCGAATAAAGTGCAAAGCCCAGCGTTCGGCCTGCTCCACATTTTCGGCCTCGTAGATCCACCAGAAGTCGCGCCGCAAGCGCCGCCGATGGAGCCAGCTCCGTTGGTGCAAAGACACCTCCAGGTTCTGTAACCAATGCCGCAGACAAGGCTGGAGCTGAGCCAGGGGATAAACGATCTCGGCGGCGGCGCGCACGCTGCCACAGCCGTCCGCGACGATCAAGGGTACTTCTTCCAAACCCCGCTCATAGAGCCGTTGGAACAAGGCTTGATAGGCGGCGCGGTCTTCGTGATCGGCCACCTGCCAGTCCAGCACTCGAAAGGCGCCTCCGAATTCTACCCCGATCGCCACCAGCAAGGCCCCCGATCGACTTCGCCGTCCCGGACTCCGCCGGTAATGCACCCAGACCGCATCGACCACCACCGCTTCAAACGCCCGCGCTGAAAAACGCTCCTGCCGGCGGCGTTCCATGCGGGCCGCCGCCGCTTCTACCACCCGCCCCACCCAGGCGGCCGAGATCACCATGCCGAGATGGCGCCGGGCCCAGTTCACCACTTTCCGGTACGACATCCCGCCCAAGGTCGAGGCCAGCAGCATCTCTGCCAGCCGGGCTTCGCTGCGCTCGGAACTCAAAAATGCGACCTCGCACTTCTGCTCCACATCGCGAATCCGCGGCAGGCGCAGACCCTGAATCATCCCCCAGGGGGTCAGCAGCACCTTTCGCAGCTTGTAGCCCCATCGCCTCAATGGACCCGGCTTCCGCTCGTGCCGCCCTCGCCCCAGCCGCGTCTCGCGTTCCGCTTTCGCCAACCCCTCCACCTGTTGGCGAATTTCTTCCAACACCGTCCCTTTCAACTGCTCCCAAGCTTGCCCGACCAAACTAGAAAGCGCTACCTTCTTCTTATTCATGGGGTGTCTCCTTTTCTCCTGCCGTGCTAGGCAGGCGATGTCTCTCGGAGATACCCTTTTTACTTTTCCACCTCAAATTTTCAACATGAAATGTTACAGCCTACTGCCGGGTTACATCCGTGAAGATAATTCGGGGATGGTCCGGCGGTAGATTGCGCACTGAACTGTCAAACACCTGCGACTTGCGGTTCGTGTTCGACCGCGAGCACTCAGCAGCGAAGCTTGCCAGCGCCCCGATGCCTGACAGCAGAATTTCCCTGCGTCTCATTTCTCCGTCCTCGGTTCGCCGGAACGAACAAACAAATTTGAGGCGCTTCTCTTCGCTGAGGACGCGGCACGAATTTCCGTGCGTCCCGCGAGCGGAACGTTCACGCGGTCCGCGGAAAGGTCGGTGATGGGAGTTTCGAAATGCTTTCCGGGAAAAGCAAAGTCCATGAAGTACTGATTAGCCTTGCGATAACGCAAGCGCGCCGCAATAGTGAGAGGGTTTTGGACGTTGCGCGGAACCAGGAAGTGATACTCGTACGTGTCCGAATAGCCGGGGAAAATCGCCCGCTTCCACTTCGCCCCCACATAGTGCCAGAGGTCGTGCCGGACGATTTCCTGGCCCTCGGCGTTGACGCCTTCGCCCTTCAGCACAAACGTCCCAGGCTCGAGATGGTCATTGGGAAGCAGCTCACCCGAATGGAAGACTACGCGGCCCTTCTTGTCCGTGACCTGCACTTCGACCCAGGCACGGATTAAATCGAGCGGGCCGGTCGGGAAGCTGTGGCCTGCCTTGTTGTTCGTGATCACAGCGCGGAATTCCACCTGCTCTCCGGGACGGACCCCTTGCGGCGGGATGATTTTGAGGGGAAGCACGGGACCCGCCGGCCAAACGCTTGCGATTTCCGGGACGTATTTTTTCCCTTCGAGCCACTGGGTCGCGCGCTCGGTTTGTTCCGCCGCATCCGGTGAATGAATCACATCGGGCATCCACTGATTCGCGGCCGCGAACCAGTGATTACGATGTTTGAGGTCCAGGCCCGCTTTCAGGTCGTAAGGATCGGCGAGCGCCTTCGAGGGCGCAGATTGATAGTACATGTGGCACTGCTGGCAGCGGAGCCGGTCCGCAGGGTTGGGGTTGGTGTTCCATTTTCCGTGCTTCCAGTCATCATATTGGTTCTGGAGTTGCACCCAAACCACGTGATTGAACCTCTTGTCGATAAATTGCTTGTGGCAAGCGCCGCAGGACGCTGGGTTTTTGTCGAGCGCGAGATCGTAGTCCTGATCGTGCTGCCGCGGATAAGCCCGGATGAGAAAATGCGTGATGGCTGCCGCGGATCCTGCGCCTTGATATTCGAACAGATAAGCCTTCGGCGGTCCCCAAACGTAGTTTCCATTGCCTTGCACGTCCACGCGGCGCATGGCGTGGCAGACGACGCAGGATGCGCCCTCTTTGAAGCCGGGAGCCTCAATGCTGGTGCTCGCATTCTTGTAACCTGACAGCAGCGAGACAGGATTATGACAGCCAGCGCAATAGCGGGCGGCGGGAGCGCCCTCGGCATGGATCAGCGCGGCCTGCACGGCCTGAAACCCTTCGTCTTCCGAAGCCCAGCGGTGAGTGTCGGCGCGCCACTCCTGGTAAATCTGCGTATGGCAACCTGCCGCGCCGCACGATTTCGAATCGGCGAGCAGAGACGGAGCAACCGGACCGCCGCTCGCCGTCCTAGCCGTGCTCGGGGCAAACGGGTCTTTGCCATAAGGCATTTTGTAACCGGCCGGAAGTTTGTAATGGCTGAAGCTGGGAGCATAAGCGGCATAGACGGCCGCAAGTACGCCCATCGCGGCGAACAGGGAAGTCGCGGTTAGCGCGGACACAATCCACATGTGTCGGCGCCCGGGCCGGAAGTCTGGCAGGATAAAGTTTCCATTGGGCTTGAGGCCATTTAGTCCGTTTTGTCCGACCTTCCTGGCGTGCGGCCAGACGTGGTATCCGAGAAACGGCAGCGCGGCGATTCCGCCCCAAAGATGGATTCGGTCCCACAGATGGCTTGTGTAGAGCCCGAATGCCGCCTGCCAGGAGAGCACGAAGCCTGAGACCGCGACGGCAGACATCGTCCAAAAGCCCGCATAGGCGCAAAACTTTCGAAACGATCGCGTCACTTTGTGTGTGGCCAGCCAGTGGCTCAGTTGCCAGATTGCGATCGGAATGACAATGAGCAGGCCCAGGACGGTGTGCAACAGAACCGAAACTTCGATCGGGACGCTAAACGGCAGTAGCCAGATGGCGAGCCCTGAAAGCGCAAGGAAGATCAGCGCTCCGCTGATTATGCTGAACCGAAAAATCCCCTTCTCATGAACGAAGGAATGCCTGATTGGCACCGGGCCATGAGATGTCTGTTCCATGCTGCCCTCCTTGATTGGGTGGCTCCGCCCCTCTGTGGGGACGTAGGCCGCTCATAGCCCGAGGATGACTCGCGATTGGCAGGTTGCAGGATGCGCCCTAGGCACAGAGGGTCGTGCTCCTCGACGTTTCAGGCGCTCTCCTTCCGTCATAAACAGCCCTGGCTCGCCGGCCCAGCTCTTGATGCCCGGCTGGCCGGGCTCAGAAACGAATTGTCTATTTGTAGTTGGGGGCGCGAAGGTAAGGTATGACTTTAGTCACAGGAAAGACCAAAGAGTAGTGCAATAGTGCTCTCAAGTCGTTAGCTTGGAACAAAGAGATCAGTGAATTTCACGCCTCAGTCCGCGAATGTGCGGTAGCCACCTTCATCAAAGGGCTGATTGAACCATGGGTTCCTACCTGGCCTTCTTACCCGGCAAGCTCTTTGGCCTTTTGGACGATGTGCGCCGCCGAAATGCCGTACCGGTCGAGCAGCTCGGCCGGCTTGCCGCTATGAGGGACTTCGCCCACGGCCAGCTTATGAACCTCAACCCTTTCTTGCGCGAGCGCATCAAGGACGGCGTCCCCCACGCCTCCGCGCGTGTAGTGGTCCTCCACCGTGATGACGCTGCCGCCCACGGCCTTGGCGGCCTCAATCAATGTGGCTTGGTCAATCGGCCGGACGCTGAAGAGGTCAATGACCCGCGTGTGGATATTCAGGCGCCGCAGCTCTTCGTGTGCCATGAGCGCTTCATGCACGGTCACGCCTGCAGCCACAATCAGGACCTTATCATCGAGACTCGCTCGCAATACCTTGCATTCTCCGATGGCGAATTGCTCGTTCGGTGAATAGAGAACCGGAGAGGCGGGACGGCCGAGCCTGAGATAGGAAGGCCCCCGGTGATTTGCTAACAGCTCTGTTGCGCGCCAAGCGCTGGTGGCGTCGGATGGGTAGAGTACCGTGAATCCCGGCTGCGCGGTCATCATCGCCAAATCTTCCAGGCCCATCTGCGAAGCGCCATCTTCACCGATCGAGACGCCCGCGTGGGTGCCGGCCAGCTTGATGTTGAGGCCACTGATCGCCGCCATGCGAATAAAATCGTAAGCGCGAGAAAAAAAGCAGGCGAATGTAGATGCAAATGGAATATTGCCGCGCGATGCCAGGCCCATCGCAACGCCCAGCATGTTCTGCTCGGTGATATAACACTCGAAGAAACGCTCTGGCGCTACCTTGGCGAATTCTTCCGTGTGGGTTGAATTTTTTACGTCGCCGTCGAGGACGACGATCCTGGAATCGGTCGAAGCCAAGGCCGCCAGCGCATCGCCAAAGGCCTTGCGCGTGGCGACGGCAGGACCTCCCGGAGCGTAACTTGGCTGCACCAATTTGTTGCTGGGGCTAGCGGCCGCGGACGCCATCTGTGGTGGATGATTTTCAGGCGGAAGGTTCGGTTTCCAGGATTGCGCGTCAAGCTTGATCGCTCGTTCAAGCGAACCAATTATCACTTGCGCCGTGCAGCGATCGAAAGCTCGCCCGTGGTAGCCTTCTTTATCCTCAATGCCTGGGAATCCCTTTCCCTTAATAGTGCGCGCCAAGATGACGGTCGGCTTTCCAGTTGTCTTCTTAAACTGGTCATACGCCCGAAGCAATTCAGGGATGCTGTGGCCGTCAACCACGAGAGCCTGCCAGCCCTGCGCTTCCCACCGTTTTCGATGGGCGTCCACGTCATGGCTCCACAGCGTCGGCTGGCTCTGGCCTAGTCGGTTGATGTCCACGGTGGCACACAGATTATCCAACTGATAAGCTGTCGCCAGTTGCGCCGCTTCCCAGACCGAGCCCTCCATCGTTTCGCCGTCGCCTAGCAGCACGTAAACCCGCTGGTCCTTTCGCTCCAACTTTTTTGCGTTCAGCGCCATCCCAATAGCCACGGAGAGCCCTTGGCCAAGCGAGCCTGTCGCTACGTCAACAAAGGGCAGACGCGGAGTTGGATGGCCCTCAAGGTCCGAGTCCAGCCGCCGCAGCGTGAGCAGGTCTTTTGCCGGAAATAATCCTGCCTCTGCCCACGCTGCGTAAAGAATTGGCGCGGCGTGGCCTTTGGAAAGGGCAAACAAATCATTGTTGGGGTTTTTGGGATTCGTTGGATCGAACCGCATGACCGAGAAGAAAAGCGCGGCCATAATCTCGGCGGCGGACGCGCAGCTCGTCGGATGGCCGCTGCCTGCCTCCGTCGTTGCCCTGACGGAATCAATCCGCAAACGGGCCGCCATGCTCTCCAGGAATTCCACCTCCGGATCTTTCATTGCGATTGCTTTCATGCCGGCCTCCGACTCCTTGCACCGTTCCCTCGCTGTCGACGGCACATCAACGCCTGCAGTTAAAGCACGTCGGAAGCCAAAAAGACAGGAGTAACTGGAACGAGAAAGACCCTGAGAACACGATAGTTGAAAGCTGCAGGTGACATGAAAGGAGCAGTGATAACAATCAGGCTGTCGCACGGCATTGTTGGGGATCGTCAATTTTGACTAAATAGTGGCACGTTGAGAATTCAGTATTCCTAGTAATCGCTTTTGATGAAAGACTTAAGTTCCGCGATGGCCCACCAGGGATGTTTGGTCACAACATTGCAGCAATGGAGATCTGGCTGGTTGTGGACGTTCACGCGACAGCCGCACCAAGGTGCTCGAAGCAAACATCGAGAGCCCTGGGAGCAACACAATTGTGTTGGCAAGCTCTCGGAGAAACGGAATCTGCGACTAACCAGGAGAAATCATGCCGAAATCCACAGATCCACAAGAGCAACGCGCCTTGGTTGACCGGCTCACAGCTGCCTGTGGAGGGAGTTATTCACCCAAGGTTCGCCGAAGGTTCTTTATCAGCGGTCCGCAATGGGCTGCTTCCTATCAGGGGCAAGCACTATTTCATGCTCCGACACGCGGCCCGATTCAACCCGCCGAGGTGATCGAGCGGCTGGCTGAAATCGGCATCGGCTGGTGGACTACGCACGACACCGACATCATTTCCACTGGCCAGTTGATGACAAGCAAGCAGGACCAAATCCTCGCAGGCATCGAGCAGGCGCTCAAAAAGAACGGCGTGAAGTGTTCGATGGTCACCGGGGAAACCTTCTTCCACCCGGTTTGGGCGGCGAGCCCCGCCGCGGAGCAGCCCGAGGTTCGAGCCTATGCGCGGCAGCGACTCGAAAACGTTGTAGAGATTGCCCACAAACTCGGTGCGCAGTTCATCGTCTATTGGCCAGGAACGCTGGGTTATCAATTTCAGGGAGTCGTGGATGAAGGCTTGATGCTGAGGCGGTATGCCGAAGAGATAAACGCGGCTTGTGGAAAAGACCATGAAATCGCGCGGGCGACGGGCGGTTCTACAAAGCGCCATTGCCTTGAGGCGAAGCCGTTCGAACCCCAGGCGGAACTCATCCTGCCCTCAACGGACGCGATGCTCGCATTTATCAACTCCGGGCTGTTAACCCATCCGGAAATGGTGGGTGTGAACCCTGAGTATCTTCATGAGTTGATGTGGGGAAGTGCCCCGAGGGCAGCCTTGGCGCGCGCCCTGGTTGCGGGAAAGCTCTGGCATTTTGACATTAACGATGGCTACCGGCTGAAGCACGATGTGGATATTGGCATCGGGTTGATCAATCCCCTGGACTGGCTGAATGTTCTGGTTCTGCTGCGGTCCCACGGCTACGACGGGCCATTCAATCTCGACTTCAAACCGCCACGCACAACCAGCAATTACGGAGTGTTCAAGGTAAGTTTTCCTTCAGCAGTGGACCGCTTTATTACCCTGTGGGAGATCGCCGGAGAGGCGATAGCCGATCCAATAATCCAGGAAGCGACGAAGGCCCTCGAAGCTGGCGCCGGTCCGCTTGAATCGAAAGACGCCGATGCCATTTTTGAAGCCAATAAGGAACTCTGGACCTTGCACGAACTTATCGCGCACCGTCTTGTTCAAATTCTACTCGGACTCCATCGCGGACGGACGTTCGTCAATCTGAACGCTTAAATGTGAGCGTATTCGCCAATCGGAGCCGAAGATCGCTCGCGCCTTATGCTAGATCTTTCCAAACTCGAATTATGGCTTGCTACCGGGAGCCAGCACCTTTACGGTGCGGAAGTGCTGGAAAAGGTTCAAGAACACGCTCAGGAAATGGTGCGGGTTCTATCTCAGTCCGACCAGATTCCAGCGCGGATTGTATTAAAGCCGGTTCTGGCCTCAGCCGACTCGATCGTCAAACTCTGCCTGGATGCGAATGCGCACAGCCAATGTATTGGCCTGCTGCTCTGGATGCATACGTTCTCACCAGCACGGATGTGGATTGCGGGCGTGAACACGCTCCGCAAACCGTTTGCGCATCTCCATACTCAATACAACCGCAGCCTGCCGTGGTCCACCATCGACATGGATTTCATGGATCTGAACCAGGCTGCGCACGGCGACCGCGAATTTGGATTCCTTGGGGCGCGGATGGGGCTTAACCGGAAGGTCATTGCCGGTTTCTGGCAAGACAACGAAGTGATCGAAGAAATGGCAACCTGGTCTCGCGCCGCGGCGGCTTGGCATGACGCGTAGCAACTGCGCATCGCCCGTTTTGGCGACAACATGAGCCAGGTGGCCGTGACCAAGGGCGATAAAGTGGAGGCGCAAATCCGCCTTGGATACTCGGTTGAAGGCTATGGCGTCGGAGATCTGGCCGAATGCGTCAGGAAAGTGACGGGCGCGGAAATTGACCTCCTGGCATCCGAATATGACGACACCTACAATGTCGCAGCACCGCTCCGCAAAAACGGGGACCGGCGGCGATCGCTTCGTGAAGCGGCAAGGATCGAGCTGGGTCTCAGGGCATTTCTTGAAGAAGGCGATTTCAAAGCCTTCACCGATACCTTTGAGGACCTTCATGGCCTTAGGCAGCTTCCCGGCATCGCGGCGCAAAGACTGATGGCAGAAGGCTACGGATTCGGGGCAGAGGGAGACTGGAAGACTGCTGCCCTGGTCAGGGGGATGAAAGTAATGAGCGTTGGGCTTCCGGGCGGAACGAGCTTTATGGAAGATTACACTTACGACTTTGGCCAGCCGGCCAAGGTGCTTGGAGCCCACATGCTTGAAATCTGCCCGTCTATTGCGGAGGCCAGGCTTTCACTCGAAATACATCCCCTCGCCATCGGCGGCAAAGAGGACCCGGTGCGTCTGGTGTTTACAGCGCGGAGCGGTCCCGCCGTAGTCGCCTCCCTGCTGGACCTTGGGAATCGATTCCGCATGGTAGCGAACGAAGTGGATGTCATTCCTCCGGACGAACCCATGCCTAAGCTGCCGGTGGCGAGAGCTGTCTGGGTTCCGAGGCCCAGTCTCACAGTCGCTTCCACGGCATGGCTCTACGCCAGCGGCTCACATCACACTGGTTTTGGCCAAGCCCTGTCGCTGCAGCAACTGGCGGACTTCGCCGAAATAGCTGGCGTTGAGTTCTTGAAGATCGACAGGAATACCCGAGTTGCGGAGTTTAAGCGCGAGTTGATCTGGAACGATGCTTATTATTCGCTGAAAGCCAAGTGCTACCGGATGTCGAAAGGGGCTATTTTCCATGTCCTCCAACCCTGACCCAGACAACGGGCTGATTCACCTGAAGTCGAATTTTTCGGCTTGCGAAACAGCGGCGCGGTTGGAGGCGGCGTTGAGGAAGCACGGTCTCCATCATTTTGCCCGCATTGACCATTCCGCGGCGGCGGCAGAAACAGGGATGAAAATGAGGCAAACCGAGGTCCTGGTCTTCGGCAATCCCGCCATCGGAACTCCGATGATGCTCGCCGCGCCGACGCTGGCGATTGACCTGCCCTTCAAGGGCCTGGTGTGGGAGGAGTCATCCGGCCAAGTCTGGTTAACCTATAACACGCCCGAGTATCTGGTGAATCGGCACCACGTTCCAAAATCCCTCGCAGGAAGTTTGGACGGTTTAGTGGATTTGCTCCGAGAAGTGGTGAATTAGGCGTTGACTTGTCGAACGCCTGCGGCGTTCAGTTGAATCGCAATGGACAAAGTAACCCAGCGTTCCCGAAAGTTGCAAGAGCTTCAAAAAGAGATTCTTGCCTCGAAGGCATGTCCCCGGCTCGCCAAATATTGCCAAAAGGTCGCGAAGCAGAAGCGGGCCATGTTTCGTGATCAGCAGTACTGGGGTAAATCGCTGCCCAGCTTCGGCGATCCGAAGGCTGAACTCCTGATCATCGGGCTCGCGCCCGCCGCCCACGGCGGAAATCGCACCGGAAGAATGTTCACGGGAGACCGCTCTGGAGACTTCCTGTTCCAGGCGCTTCATGAAGCAGGATTCGCGAATCAGCCGGCCTCACTGCATCGAAACGACGGGCTGAAGCTCAGGAACTGCTACATCACAACCGTTGTCCGGTGGGCGCCACCGCAGAATAAGCCAACACCAGAAGAAATCCGGCGGTGCCTGCCGTTTGTCCAGAGAGAACTCGAGTTGCTGGCCCGGGTGAAAGTTGTATTGGTGTTGGGAAGGCTCGCCTACGATGCTTTCCTCAGATTGGCTCGCGAGCAGACAAAGCTTCCGCCCAAATCCCGTATGCCCTTCCGTCACGGAGCGGCTTACAAACTGCCTTCGCCACTGCCTCGGCTACATTGTTCCTATCACCCGAGCCAGCATAATACGCAGACCGGGCGGCTTACACGCGCCATGTTCCGGCGGGTGTTGCAGGATATTCAGAAATATCTTTCGCGCGGGACCGGGTTGAGGTCCAGATCGGTAGGGATTCGATCCGCTTCAACCTGACAATTGCCTTTCACGAGGTCGAGCGCCATGCCATCCCAGAATCGCGTTGTGAATTTCGTAAGTCCTGGCACTAAGGCCGCATCTTCGCGGACCGCGGCAATTATGGCGCTGGGCGGTTACACGTCTCCACGGCGGATGAAGCGCATCTTTGCCTGCCTCGATCGACGCTTTCCTCATGCCGCGTGCCTGCTAAGACACACAAATGCGTTCGAGCTGCTCGTCGCTACGATTCTTTCCGCGCAATGCACGGACAATAGGGTAAACATGATTACTCCTGGGCTTTTCAGGAAGTATCCGGCGCCGGAGGACTTTGCCGCTTTGCGGCCCGAGGTTCTGGAGCAAGACATTTATTCGACCGGCTTCTTTCGCAGCAAAGCCAAGAACATCATCGCAACGTCGAAGAAGATCGTTGACGAATTCGGGGGCCAGGTGCCGCGAACGATGGATGAATTGCTGGCCCTTCCAGGTGTGGCGCGCAAGACCGCCAACGTGGTCCTGGGAACGGCCTATGGCATCGCAAGCGGCATTGTTGTCGATACGCACGTGTTTCGCGTGGCCACGCGGCGGCTCAGGGTCTCCCGCGGGAAAACACCTATAGAGGTCGAGAAGGATCTTCTCAAAATAGCGCCCCGCGGCCGATGGATCCGGTTTAGCTACCAACTGACGTTGTTTGGCCGGGAAATTTGCGTGGCTCGAAAGCCCCGCTGTGGTGAATGCGCTCTTGAGCCTATTTGCGACTCGCCCGAGAAAACGGTTTGACAGGTTTTGGAGCGGGTCAGATGTGGAGAGGCATTGTGCCAAATATCACAACAGTCATCCTGTCCTCAGCTTTAACAGCACTTGCCACGGGTCTGGGCGTCATTCCCCTGATTTTCTCAAAGGCTATCCCGGCTCGACTGATGAGTTTAGCCAGCGCACTTGCCAGCGGACTATTGCTGGCGGCTGCATTCCAACTCATTAGCAAGGGAATGGCCGACAACGCAGGAACCACAATCATAGGAATCATTGCGGGGCTGGTTCTAATTACGGTCAGCCGAAAGTGGCTTGAAAGGCGCACGTCTCCTGACGTCGGCGAGCTCGCGAAAGCAGACGTGGTCGGGGCAGTGGTCATGGTCGGCGTGATGACGGTTCACTCGTTTCCGGAAGGGATTGCCGTCGGTCTTGCGCTCGGAAAGAGCTTGCACTTTGGATTTCTGATTAGCCTGGTGATCGCATTGCACAACATTCCGGAAGGGCTCGCCATCGGGCTGGTCCTTGTTCCACAAGGCATGAGAACGTGGAAAGCGGGTCTTTGGAGCATTTTCTCAAGCCTGCCCCAGCCATTGATGGCCGTGCCGGCCTTTCTTTTGGTAAGCGCGTTTGAACCATTTCTCCCGTTCGGACTGGGATTGGCGGCAGGCGCAATGATCTGGATGATCGGGGCAGAGGTCTTACCGGACGCCTGCGGGAAGGCCTCACCCAGGAGCATCGGAGCTGCTCTGACAGTCGGCGTTGTTCTAATGCTCGCGATTGAGTTCCTTATCTAACATGGCCGCTGACCGGGAGTCGCTATTTTGGCAAAAGCGCCACGAATGCGGTGCCGCCAAAGCTCGCTTGATCTCTTTATGGTCTGAGCCTTTCTGTTACCCATTCGCTATCAGAGGGCTACGCCGTGTGCAGAACCATACGTTTTTGGCCGCAACATTGCTGATAAACAGGGCAGGCGCCGCGGCGAAAGGCGGTGTGACGGCTGAACCGGCAGTTCCTGATAAGGAACAACCCACAGCGCCGGCAATGTGGCGACCGGCACCCAAACGTTGCGAGGAAGTAAGAAGCGATGATTACCTTGAGGAGCATCTACATCGCCTG
>JAKASC010000250.1 GCA_021828245.1 Acidobacteriota bacterium | reverse complement strand
ATCCGTAAATAACTATCGTTTGACGCCAGCAGATCATGGCTGCGGCCAGAGTCAGTAGCGCGACATAGCCTTCTTCGGTCTTCTCAAAACTCACCAGGAGCTTACGGAAGCGATTGAGCCACGAATGGGTTCTCTCGACGACCCAGCGACGAGCCCTGTAATCGGGGCAGGTCTTTTTTGCCTCCGCCTCTTCTCGCCGCTGCTTGATCTGCGGCTGGTAACCATGCGCTTGGGCGGTCTTTTGCGCTGGCGCACCCTTGTAACCGGCATCGGCACAGAGGCGCTGGGGCCTCCGGCGAGTGGGCGCCGGTCGCGCTCTCACCACCCTGCCCAGCGTCGCTGCCAGCAGTTTCGCATCATGCACGTTGGCCCCGCTCCCGACGAGCGATAGCGGGACGCCACGCCCGTCGACTAATAAACTCCGCTTGCGTCCTTTTTTTTCCCCGATCCGTGGGGTTCGCGCCCACACACTCAACCGCCAGGGGAGCTTTCACCATGGCCCCGTCCACGCTTTGCCAGTCCCAGGCAATGCCCTCCATGTCGTCATACTCGGCCAGCCCAGACCGCCATAGCGCCAGAAAGAAACCCGCCCGGTGCCATTGCTGAAAGTGCTTGTGGACGGCGCTGGCGCTGCCGAATTCCTTCGGCAACGCCTTCCACTGACATCCCGTGCGCAACACGTAGACGATGGCGGAGAAAACCTTGCGCGGCGCCATCGATTTCCGCCCACCACCTGGCCGACGCTGATACTTTTGCCCTGGCGGTCGCTGTCGCACCGGAACCAGCGGTTCCACCTTTGCCCAAAGAGTTTCGGAGATTTCCCATGATTTTATCTGCGGCATCTTGGGTCATCATCTTCTCCCAAATCCTCCCGGATTTCAATACTTATTTACGGATAAGCTCTAAATACGCAAGGTTCCCGACGCCGTCCTCAGGGAGGGACGAGGGAAATTCTCCGGACGGTTCTCCCGGAATGTCCCAGCCGGCTTTTTGTCCCAGGCCAAATTCGCGGGCATAATAGGCCAACGTCTTGAAGCCGATCATCTCACCAAGTCGATGGAAAAACTGATTATTGGAATGAGCCAGGGCATCGGTCACGTCGATGGACCACCGGCGGCCCACGCGGAACCTGGTGCGGGGCGAGATGATGCCCCGGTTAAGAGCCGCCAGAGCCACGATGGGCTTGAAAGTCGAGCACGGGCGGAACGCTCCGCCAAGCGCGAGCTTTTGATTGACAATCGTCAGGATGCGCCCCGTGTGCGGATTAACCACCACAATGCTACCGTTCCAGTTCCCCAGGGCCGCGATGGCCGCCTGGCGGACGGCCAAGTCCTCCCCTTCAGTGTTATCGCCCGCGCCGGGATGTTGGTCGTAGGAACTGACATTCCAGGGACTCCAGTAGCGGCGGTGGTAGCGGTGGTGCGAGTGCCGGATGACGCGGTGGCGCCGATGAGTAGCATGAGCCACGCCGGGCGGAGATACGGCAAATAAGGTGGCAAGCGTGCCCCCGGGGAAAACGTCCAAACCCAACAAGCATGAAATGATTGCGGTCAGGATGGCGATTTTTTTGATCAACGCGGCTCGAACTTCCTCACGCATGTGGCCCTGATGCTCCTCTACCGGTTATTTCCGCTGTGTCAGCTCAACTCCTTTTCAGGCATTCGAGGGGCGGAGGCTGCTCATCTTAAGTTTGTTTTTTGCCGCGCGCGGTGCCGGTTTCGGCGGACCGAGGCTCCTCCCCGGCAGGGAGATTGAGGGCCTTGCGGGCCTCGGCTTCAATTTTCTTTAAGATGTCGGTATTTTCACGAAGAAAATGACGGGTGTTTTCGCGTCCCTGTCCGATCCGTTCTCCGCCAAAGGAGTACCACGATCCGCTCTTTTCGATCAGGTTGAGCCCCACGGCCACGTCAATAAGGTCCCCTTCTTTTGAAATCCCTTCGCCATAAAGAATGTCGAATTCGGCCTCGCGAAAGGGCGGAGCCATCTTGTTCTTGACGACTTTGGCGCGGGTCCGGTTCCCCACTACGCGGTCACCGTCCTTGATGGAGGCGATACGGCGAATATCCAGGCGGACGGAAGAATAAAACTTGAGCGCACGGCCTCCCGTCGTGGTCTCAGGATTTCCGAACATCACGCCAATCTTCTCCCGGATTTGGTTGATGAAAACCAGGCAGGTTTTGGATTTGGAAACGATGGCCGTCAGCTTGCGCAGGGCCTGGGACATCAGGCGGGCCTGCAAACCGGGCATCGAATCCCCCATGTCCCCCTCAAGTTCAGCCCGGGGAACCAGCGCGGCCACGGAATCAATCACTACAATATCAATGGAATTCGAACGCACCAGTGCTTCAGCGATTTCGAGGCCCTGCTCGCCGTAATCGGGTTGGGAGACCAGCAGGTTGTCGACGTCAACGCCAAGTCTTTTGGCGTACTTCGCGTCCAGGGCGTGCTCGGCGTCCACAAAGGCCGCCATCCCGCCGCGACGCTGCGCCTCCGCCACCAAGTGCAAGGCGATGGTTGTCTTGCCGCTTGCTTCAGGACCGTAAACTTCCACCACGCGGCCCCGCGGAACTCCTCCCACACCCAAGGCCGCGTCAAGCGACAGGGCTCCGGTGGGAATCACGTCCACCGGGACCAGCGCCTCTTTGGAGCCCAGGCGCATGATGGAGCCTTTTCCAAATTGTTTTTCAATCTGCGTCAAGGCAATATCGATCGCCTTCGTACGTTCCGTCCGCTCTTCTGGCATTTTGGAATCCTCCCTTCGCAAAGCGCCTGCCGGAGAAAGCTCCTGCAGGTTGTTGTTCGCGCGTCCGTGATTTTTCATCTCCGCGGCTGCCGGCGAACTTCGCTCGCGATTA
>JAKASC010000249.1 GCA_021828245.1 Acidobacteriota bacterium | reverse complement strand
CCAAAACTCCACTTTTATCCAAGACGTTTGCCTCTACCCGGAAATCCCTCGCGCCGACATCCACATGCACGTGGATTGGCACGAGCACAACGTGATGCTCAAAGTGGCCTTCCCGCTCGATATCCGGCCGCTCAACGCAACCTACGACATCCCCTACGGCACCATTGAGCGCCCCGCCATTCCTCACGTCCCGGGCAAACCGCCCGTCCCGTTCACGGAGGCAACGGAAGTGCAAGTGAAGCACGCCAAATGGGATCCGCTGTTGGCGCAGGAAGCGGAATTCGAGGTCTGCGCGCAGCAATGGGGTGATTTGACGGAAAAGGGTCACGGCTTTAGCCTCCTCAGCCGCGACAAGTTCGGCTATGACACGGTCGAGCCGGGAACGATTCGCCTGACCTTGCTGCGCTCTCCTGAATCTCCCAGCCCCAGCAAAAACCCAGGCCATCTGTACGCCGATCAAGGCCCGCACGACTTCACCTACGGAGCCTATCCTCATCCCGGAGACTGGCGCCAGGCTTCCACGATGCTGCGAGCCTTTGAATTGAATTACGACCTCCATCCTTTCGTCACCACCGCCCACGAAGGCACCCTGCCGGCTGTCCATTCATTCGTTCAGGTTGAGCCGGCCAACGTCATTGTCAGCGCCATCAAGAAAGCCGAAGATGACAACGCGCTGATTTTCCGCTTCTATGAATTTGAGGGCCAACCTTCTCAGGTGCGGCTCACCCTGCCCGAAGCCGCCACCCAAGCGGTGGAGACCAATTTGATGGAAAAGGAGGAGAAACCCGTTCCACTCCACGCCAACGGAACTCAAATTGAGGCTCCCATCGGCGCCTATCAAATCAAGTCGGTGAAAGTCACCTTTGCCAACGCCGCCGGCAGCACGCCGCCGCGGCGCATATAGACGGCAGCGCCGGTCGCCCGGCGACGAACGACGATACTGCCCCTCGCGTTGCCGGTCGGGGCCAGAACGAGCGCGTCTGCTCACCGCCCGGATCGGCCCCAGGCTAAAAGCCAAAATCTTGGTGTCAATCCGCAGCCTGTTTCGGCGGGGCTGCGCTCGAAGCGTCTGCTGGGAAACCGACGGCTCGGAAATAAGTGCTCAAAGTAACAAACTCATAGCCGCGCGCCTTCAAAACGGGAATCAGCCGGGAGAGCACTTGCACGGTAATCGGCAGCTCGTGGAAGCAGAGAATGTGCTCGTAGATGCCGCGCCGTTCGCGCTCCCTCACTCGCTCCAGCACATAATCGTAAAGCGAAGGCTTGGGACAATGAATCGGGTTCGGCCCGGCGCAGAAATAATCCTCCGAATCCACGTCGCGCAGCACGGCGGGCAGCGAGCGCGACTTGCTCATCACATGGTAACCGCGCGCCTTGATCTTCTGCTGAAGCGCGGGCCAGATCGTCCAATCCGGCGGGCGAACATCCCGCGGCCAGACGCCGGTGATGGATTGAACGATGCGGGAGCACCGGTCAATATCGTTCAGAATCCAAGCATCCCCGTAACGTTTTTCCATCAGCCGAAAATTGCCGTGGCCGTAAGTGTGGTTCTCGATCTCAAAACCGAGCCGATGCTCTTCTTCGGCGGCGGAGCGGCAGGTGTGTCCGCCGTCTTTCTCAACGCAGAAACGGTCGGCGGATTTGGCCAACCGCCAGCCCATCACAAAAAACGTCGCCTTCACTCGCTCGGCCTCGAGGAGGTTCAAAAGGCTTTGGGATTTCGTTCCGTCCGGCAGCGAGGTGCCGAACAACACGTAGGGCTTCGGTCCATCGTCAAAGGTCAATGCGATTACTTTGCGGCGAGGGGCACCGCTTGGGGCCGCGCTGGGCAGGATGGATTTTACCGCTCGGGAGCTTTTCGCCGCCGCGGCCAGGCTCGCAGAAACAATTAATGCGGTGGAAAGCACGAGCAACGTTTTCCGGAGGTTGCCGCAGAACTCTCGCGTCTTCCCTCCCGTCACGGCGTTGAGCAAGACTTTGTGCATTGAACCCTCATCTTCAGGCATTTTATCATTGGCGCGGCAGCGGGCGGCGTTCGTGCTGCGGGCCGGCCGTCAAAACGCTCGCAAAGAACCGGCGCGTTTATGGCACAATACGCAAGGGAGGCACGCACCCCTCGAGGGCCGCGTGCCTGTCGGCCAAAGCGCCCTGTCGCGCTTTCCCAAGGATGACATGGCGATGAGTGCAACCGGAAACCGAACCGCTGCGCCGCCCAAGACGGAGGCGGTGAGCTATGATGCTTCGCTCTTGACGGACCATGACCTTTATCTTTTTAACGAAGGGACGCATTACCGCCTGTACGAAAAGCTCGGCGCGCGACTCGGCGAGGCGCATGGCCAACGCGGCGTTTACTTTGCCGTTTGGGCTCCGAATGCCGAGCAGGTGAGCGTGCTCGGAGACTTCAATCATTGGAACCCCAGCTCCCATCCGCTGCGGCCGCGCGGCGTCTCCGGCATTTGGGAAGGCTTTATTCCCGGTGTCGAACCCAAAACGCTCTACAAGTATCACATCGCCTCGAGGTACCACGGCTACCGCGTGGACAAAACCGATCCTTTCGCCTTCTATCGCCAGCGGCCGCCCGATACGGCAGGAATCGTGTGGGATTTGAGTTATTCCTGGCACGACCAGGCCTGGATGGCGGAGCGCGCGGCGCGCCAGCAGTGGGATGCCCCGATTTCAATTTATGAAGTGCATCTGGGGTCTTGGGCGCGCGTGCCGGAGGAAGGCAACCGCTGGTTAACCTACCGCGAGATGGCTGAAAAGCTGCCGGATTACCTCGTCGCGCAAGGATTCACCCACGTGGAGTTCCTGCCCGTGATGGAGCATCCCTTCGCCGGCTCGTGGGGCTATCAAACGACGGGCTATTTT
>JAKASC010000248.1 GCA_021828245.1 Acidobacteriota bacterium | reverse complement strand
AACTGCTCCGTGATCGGTGCTACTTTCCTCATGGGGTGTAAGCTCCTTTTCAAGGATTTGGTCTTCGCTTGCAAGGCGAAACCAACTTACACCCTCCTCCTTTTACACACCAGAATTTACGTCACCCCGTGACGCACCTTACCCCCTATCCAACGGCTTCGTTTTGTGATAAATTCTTGGCTTAAGGTCGTTTATCTGGTTGCGAAGCCAGACCAGCACTTCAACCCAGCGGACCGGTTGACTTTAGCCCTTGTTGCGACGCCCCGTCGCGGAAACCGGCAAACCGCCTAGGCTCGATCGGCTCAGGCCAGCGGAGGACGTATGGTGGTCGGGGTTCCCAAGGAAAGTTTTCCTGGCGAGCGGCGAGTGGCATTGACCCCGTCGGTGATACCGAGTCTTACCAAGGCGGGATTCACTGTCGTTGTCGAGGCAGGTGCGGGCACGGCGGCAGGTTATGCTGACGCGGAGTATGAAGCCAAGGGCGCCCAATTGCTCGCCGACCGGCGCGAGGTTTTTGCCAAGGCCGACCTAATCGCTCAGGTTCTCTGTTACGGGTCGAACGATCGCACGGGAAAAGATGACCTGCCGCTCATGCGCGCCGGTCAAATGTTGCTGGGCTTCCTGCGGCCTCTCGGCGCCGTGGAAACGGTCAGCGAAATCGCGGCTGCAGGCGTCAGTTCGTTCTCTTTCGAGCTGATGCCGCGAATCACGCGCGCCCAAAGCATGGACGCGCTCTCCACGATGGCCACCATTTGCGGGTATAAGGCCATTCTCTTGGCCGCGGACACGCTGCCTCGCCTGTTTCCCATGTTGACGACCGCCGCCGGCACGATTACTCCCGCCCGAGTGCTGATTGTCGGAGCCGGCGTGGCGGGCTTACAAGCCATTGCCACGGCGCGACGGCTCGGCGCGGTGACCACGGCGTACGATCTTCGCCCGGCGGCCAAGGAGCAAGTCCAAAGTCTTGGCGGCCGTTTTCTTGAGTTGCCCATCGAGGCCAAGGACGCCCAGGACGCCCGAGGCTACGCCCGGGCCCAGGACGAAACCTTCTACCAGCGGCAACGCGAACTTCTTGGACGTGCGGTTGCCGAAAGCGACGTGGTCATCACGGCTGCAGTGGTCCCGGGCCGAAAGCCCCCCGTGCTGGTAACGCGGGAGATGGTGGAGCGCATGGCTTTGGGATCGGTCATTGTGGACCTGGCAGCGGAACGGGGCGGCAACTGCGAGCTGACTCGCCCTAGCCAAATGGTGGTCGAGCACGGGGTCACGATCATCGGTTACATCAATTTGGCCAGCGCGGTTCCTTACCATGCCAGCCAAATGTATGCGCGCAACCTTACTTCTTTTTTGTTGCACGTCTTCAAGAAGGGTCAACCCGAGTTCGACCTGAGCGACGAAATTACCCGTGAGACCCTCGTCACGCAGGGCGGGGAAATTGTTCACCCGCGGGTTCGGGAATTTTTTTCACTGCCTGCTTTGCCGACCCAGGGCACGAAAAAAGTTTGAGCGCAGTTTCCGGCCGACGACCTGCGCGCGCCGAGAGGCTGTTGCCGAGCCAAGGAGAACAGGAACATGCCAGCCCACTTCATTTCCAGCGTGTATGTTTTCGTGCTTGCCGGCTTCATTGGCTTTGAGGTCATCAAGCACGTCTCGCGCCTGCTCCACACGCCGCTGATGGCGCTGACCAACGCCCTTGACGCCGTGGTGGTGGTCGCGGCCATCATTATCGCGGGGCGCGCGCAGACGCCTCTTTCGATGATTCTGGGACTGGTCGCCGTGGCCGCCTCCTTCAGCAACATGGTGGGTGGCTTTTTGATTACGGATCGAATGTTACGCATGTTCAAGCTCAGCCGGCAGAAGAAATCATGAATCCCCTGACCCTACGTTACCTGATTGATTTTGCGTATCTCGTGGCCATCGTGTTGTTCATCTTGGCGTTGCGCTGGCTGAGTTCGCCGGCCACGGCGCGGCGGGGCGTTCTGGCAGGAGAGATTGGAGCGGCGCTGGCCGTCCTTGCGACGCTCGCTAACCCGGAAATCGTCGCCTACAAGTGGATTCTGGTCGCCCTGTTGGTGGGCGCCATTATCGGCATTCCTCTGGGCCTGGTTCCCATGACGGCGGTGCCGCAACGGACCGCTTTGAGTCACGCTTTTGGCGCGCTCTCCGCCGCGCTCATCGGCATCGCCGAGTATTATGTCCGCGCCCCCCACATCACCAAGTTCGGCATGACGGAAATTTCCATGGAAGTCATCATCGGCGGGTTGAGCTTCACAGGCAGCCTGATTGCCGCCGGCAAACTGCAAGAGGTGCTCCCTCAGCGTCCGATTACTTACCGTGGACAGAACGTGGTCAGCCTGTCGGTGCTTGGGGCGGCCGTCATTCTCGCCCTCATTCTCATTTTTCATCCCGGCGACACTTTTCTTTTCCCATGGATGGTGGTCGTTTCCTTGTTCTTTGGAATTCTTCTGGTCACGCCGATTGGCGGCGCCGACATGCCCACCGTGATTTCCCTGTTGAACTCTTACGTCGGCCTATCGGCGGCCCTGTTGGGCTTTGTGCTCAACAATAAAGTTCTGATTGTCGCCGGAGCGTTGGACGGTTCCTCGGGGTTCATTCTATCGGTCATCATGTGCCGGGCAATGAATCGCTCTTTCACCAACGTGATGTTCGGAGCATTTGGACAGGTGCAAGCCTCCGCCGTGACGGCCGCTGAGTCTCGCACGGTGCGCTCGGCGACAGCGGAAGATGCGGCAACGCTGCTCGGCGCCGCCAACACCGTCATTATCGCGCCCGGTTACGGCATGGCCGTGGCTCAAGCACAGCACAAGGTGCGCGAGCTTTTTGACGTCTTGACCAAGCGGGGCGTGGATGTGAAATTTGCCATCCATCCGGTCGCCGGCCGCATGCCCGGCCACATGAACG
>JAKASC010000247.1 GCA_021828245.1 Acidobacteriota bacterium | reverse complement strand
CGCACTCCGAAGACCGGATCGTGGCCGGCAATGGAATCATACCGGTCAAGCTGGCGGGAGCGGATTTTGAGTTTGTGAAGTCGGTGGCCATTCGCCCGGCTAAGCTTCCTGGAGCGTCACCTCAAACGCTCTCTTTTACCCTACCAAGTGGAGGCGACGCGGGACCGGTCAACACGCTGGAAACTCAGATTGACACTTCGCTGATGAAGCCGGGCCCTTACGAGTTGCTGCTGACGCAAACCAACGGCCAGATGCAGTCGGTCCCCCTCACCGTTCATCTGCCGTATCCCACCTTGGAGAATCTACCGCTGCGAGTCAATTTGGGGCAACCAGAGCAGACCATTACATTGCACGGCACGGGGCTGGAGCGAATTCAAAAAATCATCAGCGCCGGTGCAACATGGAAACTCGATCCGCTACCGGCGGGAGAAAAGTCCGTCGCCGAGCGCCAAGCTGTCGTTAAACTTTTGCCGGGCGCAAAGCAGGGGCAAATCCTGATCGGCAGCATGACAGTGGAAGGCATCGGCGAACCCGTGCCGATTCCCCGCCTCGCTCAAGTGGCCGGGCCTTTGCCGGAAATTGTCCGCGCCGATGCCTCTTTTTCCCGCCAATCCTCGATCGAGATTGAAAAGGGGGAGATTCCTTCCGGCGCCAGCGTCAGCTTTGCCCTTCAGGTAAAGCACGTAGCGAGCCGCCCCTCGCTCGAACTCACCTGCGCCAACTCGAGCGACGCCAAACAGTCCTTAGAGCTCCAGCCCGGCGAGCAATCCGGCTCCGCCCAGCTCGATTACGCGGGGAAGAACGTTCTCTTCCTTTCGCTCGATCCGGGCATCGTGGGGCAGTCCGGCTGCCAGTTGACCGCGCGCGTCACCACGCCCGATGCGGGAACTTCGCCGAGTTACCACCTCGGCCGCGTTGTCCGTTTGCCGCAGATAGATCAATTCACGTTGACGGACCAACGCCTGGGAGGCGCGCTCTACCTCGGATATCTGACAGGGCGGAATTTGCAAACCATCTCCCGAACCGGCTGGAATTCAAAAATCGGATACCCCGTGCAAGGCATACCGACGCCGGTTCCTGGAACCGCGGATGAGCAGAAGCTGAAGATTGAGTTGCCGTGGCCGCCTCCCACCCCGCAGTCCCCCGTCTATGTTTGGCTGTTTGGCGAAAAGCAGGGTCGCCGCACCACCGCCCGTTACTAAGCTGCAAGCGCCACGCGGCGGCAAGGCTCAACGACTACGGCACGGGGAGGAGATTCCCCGCGGCGTCAAAGTGAGGCTCGAACGTTTCCGTAGAAACGCGCCAGCCTTCCAGGCGCTCCGCCTGGGCGCGGAGACCCTCGGAAATGGCAAATCGGTTCACCGCCAGCGTGTTGTGAATCCAGGCCATTCGCTGCCGCTCAGGCGCCGGGCTTCCGAGAGCCGCCCATGCGAAGTTGAGCGCAGCCCGATCCGTGGAAAAATACATGGGCAGACGTGCCATCGGCGCATTGAGCGAAGTGCGGACGTTGATGTACGTCCGTTCGAGATTCACCTTCCGAAATAGCCGCTCGTGAATTAAATCCGCCATGCCCACGCCCAAAGCATTGCCGCCGCTGGCTTCCGTCAAGTCTCGGACGTAAATCAACCGGATGGCCGGCGCCTGGGCGGCACCATTTTCGATGCCCCGGCCAATCACCTTGGTATCCATGCCGGAGCCGCTGATGTTCTTTCCCATTTCATCCACGATGAGCAGATCCAACTGCGGGAACGGTAACCGCGCCACGGTCCGACGCGCCAGGTCGAGCGCTTGCTCTTCGACCACAGGAATTTCCTCCGGCCTGGCCGGGCGAATCGCAGCCAATTGGTGCATTTCATTTTCGATCAGCCCCAATCCGCACAAAATCTTTCCGCTGGCCAGCACGCGACCGGCCGCCGCGCGAATGGCGGCCTCAAACCCAATCCGCCGGGAAGCACGATGAATTTCCTCCGCGCCCTGAATCTTCCCCATGCCCACGGCCATCATCTTCATGAGTCCGCTTTCGATTTTTCCAGAAAAGGCGGTGTGCGGCTTGATTCGGTTGAGAACCACAATGCCGTCGGCCTCCCAGGCCATGCGGTCGGTAAAGACTTCCATGCCTTCCGCCGTCCGGCCCAAGCTCACCGTTTCCATGGATGAAAGCACTTCCGCGCCGATAAATTCCGGCGTCACGCCATAGCCGGCCAAATACTCGCGCTGGCCTTCAGCCGTCGCCCCCGCGTGGCTGCCCATCGCTGGAAAGACAAAAGGTCGGGCCCCTTGGGCTTTTAACCATGCGCACGCGGCCCGCACCACCTCGCGCAGGCTGGCGATGCCGCGGCTGCCGGCTGTGACCGCGATGCGCCGGCCCTCCAACCTCGCGGCGGGAAGTTGCAGCGCGGCAAGACTTGCTCGAATCTCGTTCTCAATGTTTTCGACGGCGGGCAGACTGGGACGCATCCTCTCCAGAATGCGAAAGCCGCTCAGGATGGGCTTCTGTGTGTCCACCCTTTGAGATTTACCCTCGCCAAGCTCGGTCGTCAAGGTGGGCATGAATGCTCCGCTGGGGCTTTCTCCCTTGGGATCAGTCTCGGAAGACGTTACCAGGTCAGATTGGTTTCTACCGGCGCCGAATAATCCACGCCCTCTACGTTAAAGCCAAACAGGCTGTCAAAGGCGCGTTTGAAGCCGGCGAAATCGGTCAGGTGGTAAAGGTTGTCGCTGGTGACCTCCAGCCAAAGGTTGGCCACCGCGGCTTGGACGTCCGGCTCAAGCTCCCAAGCGTCCAACCGCACGCGACCTTCCTCATCGAGTAAGCTGGAGTCGCCGCCGGCAAGATAATCTCGGAACAGGCGCACCATTTGGTCAATGGGCGCTTCGTCGGTTCCTCTCTCTTTCATCACGCGGAACAAGATGCTCAAATAGAGCGGCACCACCGGAA
>JAKASC010000246.1 GCA_021828245.1 Acidobacteriota bacterium | reverse complement strand
GAGCCACAAACAGACGAAAATCGAGAGGTTCCGCCTGCGGAGTGCCCCACAACCCCACCAAAGACTCCGGCCGCTTTTTCGACTTCCATCCCGCCGGAACCCATGGCTCGCGCATCAAATGGAAATCCTGTGAGACCGATCCTGGGAAAAATATGCCGGCAAAATAACGGTCTTCTAGGCCGCCGAAGGAAAGGGGAGACGATATTACCCGCCCTTTGCTCAGCTTGGAAAGCGAAAGCGTATTGAGGCTTCCCTCCGTATTTTCATAAACAGCTTCTTCGGTGGCTGCCTGAAGCGCCAAGGGCAGCGAGTGATCGCCCACACCGCCCGGCCAAGCCACCTGCACGGGGAGGTTGCTGGTCCCATTAAAAACGCTCACCCGCACCTTTGCTTGATAACTATTTCCAAAGATAAATTGCTTGCGGACCTCCACTTTGCCGTTGCTGTAAGTAAATTGAACGGTGACCGGAGCCTGCAAAACCCCCGGCGCCGGCGTGGCAACGTAAACAGCCTGGTTCAATTCCTTGGCCAGCGAGGCGTCCGTTAAGCTCAGGCTCATGGGGTAGCCCAGTTGAGCGCACGCCTCCTGGTTGATAACATCCAACGGCTTGCCATTCTCGTCTTTGTATTTTCTCAAAACCCAGCTTTTCACGACGGCGCCGCGGGTCGAAAACGTCACGCGATAGAGAGCGCTCTCGACCGTGAGAGCAGCAGGTTGGGTCCCTTCCTGAATCGGCAACGCTTTGGGCTTGGGTGTTGTTGGGGCTTTGGCGATTGCCGAAGCACCCTTTCGGGAAATGGCCGGTGTCGTCCTAACCGGCTGGGGCGGCAGAACTTGTTTGAAGAACAGGACTCTCCACACAATTAGTATGGCAATCGAGAGGACAAAGGCTGCAAGAACTCGTTTTTCGCTATCCATGCCTGGGGAGAAACCTCACTTGGACATGCCACCGATGACGCGATGTGCTCTCAAAGTGTGCGCAGGAGCTTCAAGGGACCGGATCATATCCGCTTCCGCCGAATGGGCGGCAACGAAGTAATCGCCGCATGGCCATGACCGCACCCTTACGTACTCCCCATTTGGAAACTGCCTCGTAGGCGTAGCTTGAGCATGAAGGGTAGAACCGGCATGACGACGGAATGCTGGGCGAAAGGCAACCCTGATAGAAGCGGATGAGAGCTAGCACCAAGTTTTGGGGCGTGAAGAATTCTCCTGGCCGGCGCGTGGAAGCTGGCCAAACAATTTGAGCATTTCGCGCTCCAGGTTCTGAAAGGATATGCTGGCTACTTTGGGGCGGGGGTTCAGCACCACATCCCACCCGGCTTCGAAGGTGTGCCGATGAAGGCGGAAAATCTCCCTCAGCCGCCGCCGCATCCGGTTGCGCAGCACCGCGTGGCCGAGCCGAGTTGGCGTGGTGATGCCCAACCGTGTCCGGCCCAGACCATTCGATCGGAAAAACATCGTGCATAGCGCGTTGCTCCTGCGCTGCCCCTCTTCGTAAACGCGGCGAAATTCCGACCGGCTTAGGATGCGGAGCGTCTTGGGGAAACCGTGATGAGCCACCCCTCGGCTCATGGAGTCAAACGATGGCGGCCCTTCTGACGGCGGCGTTTCAGAGTCTGCCGCCCACCGGCACTCCTCATCCTCACCCTGAACCCATGAGTCTTGGCGCGACGCCGGCGATTGGGCTGAAAAGTTCGTTTCAACTTGCTAGCTCCTGCACTCGAGATGAACCCAATACAACCTTACTAACATACCGGCCACCGTTCACCTTCGTCAAGTTAAGGAAACTGGGCGAGCCACCGAACGCGGTCAGATGCCAGCAAAAATCCGTGCCATTTCTCTTGCTTTGCGGTGGCTGAAAACCACCATTAATGCGCGAAATACGGCGGACAACGATAAGCCTGGAGACCAGAACGAACAAAGTTCTTTTTGATAACACATTTATTTTCAATAGGAAACGTATCTGGTCATGGATTGGCACATGGCGTGCTGTCCCCCAGGTGGCATTTGGTATCCGAGGGGACGGACGAATCAGGAGGTGCGCCGTGAAGAGTAAAAAAGTTTTATGGATCACGGGGTTATTGTTAGCGGCTGTTGCCTTCGTCAGTCTTCCATCGAGCAGCCGAGCCCAGACGGCGCCGGGGGTGGCGCGCGTCAGCTTGGTTCAAGGCGATGTGACCACCATGCGCGGGGATTCAGGACAGTGGGTTGCAACCACCGTCAACACTCCGCTTGAGGCGGGTGATCAAATCGCTACCGGGGCCGGCTCAAGGGCTGCGGTCCAGCTCGATTATGCCGATATAGTTCGGCTCGATCAAAATACGGTTGTAAAGATCGCAGACCTGAATCGCTCCCGGATTCAGTTGCAAGTCGCGCGCGGACAAGCGGATTACGTAGTTCTCCAAGGGGCGCAGGCGAAATCTGAAGTGGATACGCCGAATGTGGCTCTGGAGCCACTCCGACCGGGTACGTATCGTCTCGATGTGAATGCTCAAGATGAGAGTCAGTTGACGGTACGGCGCGGCGAAGCGGAAGCCTCAACGCCTCGAGGATCCACGACGGTGCGTGACGGTCAAATGATTACCGTCCGGGGAATCAACAACCCGGAGTATCAGATTTCCGACGCACTTCCTCGCGACGGTTGGGACACCTGGAACCACAACCGCAATCGCGCCATTGAGGATGCCGGGGCGTGGCACTACACGAACCATTACTACACCGGCGCCCAAGACCTGGATGCTTACGGCCATTGGATTCTTGTTCCCGGCTATGGGTGGTCCTGGACGCCTTACGCGAGCGTCGGATGGGTTCCCTATCGCGATGGCCGATGGGTGTGGGAGCCTTACTACGGCTGGACGTGGGTTTCCTATGAACCGTGGGGTTGGGCGCCCTATCACTATGGCCGGTGGATGTTCTGGGATGATGATTGGGTGTGGTGGCCGGGTTATGTCACACCGGCTTATTATCCGGTG
>JAKASC010000245.1 GCA_021828245.1 Acidobacteriota bacterium | reverse complement strand
TCCACTTGACGAATAATATCGTTTACACGCACAACACGCACGTCACGACGGGATTCATCGGTGTGAAATACCTCTTGCCGGTGCTAACACGCTATGGGCGCAACGACCTTGCCTACGACTTGGCGACCCGAACCACATATCCGAGCTGGGGCTACATGGTCAAGCGCGGGGCGACCACGCTTTGGGAACTGTGGCAGGACAAAACGGGACCTTCAATGAATTCGCACAACCATATTATGTTTGGAAGCTTGGGCGCTTGGTTCTACCGGGCCTTGGGCGGCATCCGCCAACCGCAGGATAGCGCGGCTTACCGGAAGATTCTGATTACCCCACCGGCGATGGAAGATCTGGATTGGGCGAGCGCCACCCTGCGCACGGTACGCGGCCGGGTGAGCTCAACGTGGCGCCGTTCGGCGCATGAAGTTTCCTTGCGCGTGGACGTGCCGGTAGGCAGCCAAGCCGTCATCGTGGTTCCGAAGCAACAGTCCATGACGCCACAGGAACTGACGGTGCGCGAAAGTGGCCGGATTGTCTGGCAGCGGGGCCATTACGTTGCAGGAGATCCGGGCCTTACGGGAGCCGAAGCTCGACCGGACGGTGTGGCGTTCGATGCAGGATCGGGCCATTACTCATTTCAACTGTCCACGCGCTGAAGCGACCTCGACGAGGAAGAGATCGTCGTCGCTTCCCACACAAGGGCAGGCTTGCATGGGGGAAGAACGAAGGGAGTTGGCACGCTAAAAATCGGCTGTTCAGCGAAAGGAGAGATTGTGAAGCTAGTTACTTTTGAGTTGGGAAAGCGCCCGCTTTTGGGCGTGGTAGAAAACGAAAACGTCTGGAGTGTGAACGCCGTCACGGCAATGCTTCGGGCGCGCAAGGTTCCGCGTGCCGTGGCGACGCAGCCGCGCTTCCAGAAGGCGGCGCGCGTCTTGCTTGAAGCCGGCTCACCGCCGTGCGATATGATGGAGTTGCTGGAGCGGGGCGCGGCGTGGCGAAAGGCACTTGGCGTTGTGACGACAGCGCTGGCGAAAGAACTCGACGCGGACCACACGCACAAAGACGGCGCAAAGGCAGCACGGCGCTCTTCACCGGCCGTGGACCTGCGCGACGGCGAGCTGGTAGCGCCGTTCGCCCGCGCTAAGCTGCTGGCGCCGCTCGCGCGTCCGGGCAAGATTACCTGCGTCGGCTTGAATTATGCGGACCACGCTCACGAGCAGGGCATTGAGCCGCCGGACCGTCCGATTTTCTTCCTGAAGTCGAGCAACACGATTTGCGGTCCGGGCGACCCTATCAAGCTGCCGCCAAATTCTTCCCAAGTGGACTATGAGGCCGAGTTCGCCGTGGTCTTGGGCAAGCGGGGCCGACGCATCCCGGAAGAGAAAGCCATGGACTACGTGGCGGGCTACACGATTCTTCACGATGTGACGGCGCGCGACATGCAGTTCGGCGACAAGCAGTGGTTCCGCGGCAAGAGCTGCGACACGTTCGCGCCGACGGGCCCCTGGATCGTCACGCCGGAGGAGGTTCCGGACATCAACAACCTTCGGATTTCGCTCACCCTGAACGGTGAAACTTTGCAGGACTCCAACACCTCCAACCTCATCTTCAAAGTGCCCTATTTGATCAGCTACCTGTCGCAGTCGCTCACTTGGGAGCCGGGCGATTTGCTCTCGACTGGCACGCCGCCGGGCGTGGGTGTGTTTCGCAAGCCGCCGATTTTCCTGAAAGCCGGCGACAGGGTGAGCGTCACGGTCGAAGGGTTGGGGACACTGACCAATCCCGTCGTGGGGCCCTGACGGTTTGACAACGTACCGACTGTGGAGTGGGACTTGCAGCCGCGCCAAATCGAACCCGCCAATCCCTTCCATCCCGCTGTGTAAAATTTGCTTCGGCATAGTAACTCAGCCGACTCACCGGTCGTCTAGCCTTAACGGGGCTGGGGACCGGGGTGATGCAGGGACGCACGAATAATTCCCAACGAACGAAATATCCGTGGCGCTTCTCTCTGGCGGTGGCATGTGCGCTGGCCCTGTGGGGAACGGTGCCTTGTGCAGGTACTCATCCAACGCCGGAGTGGAACCCGACACTTGGGCCGCCGGCGGGGGCGAAGTATGTCGGCGACGCCGTCTGCGCCGAGTGCCACGTGGCCGAGGCTAAAACTTTTCCGAGCGCTCCGATGGAGCAGGCGGGCGCCTGGGCGCGGGACGCCGCCATTCTTAAAGCTCACCCCAAGCTCACCTTCCGCTGGGGGCCTTACATTTATCGAATCGTTCGGCAAGGGAACGGAAGCATCTATTCGGTGAGCGAGGGGAAGCGCACCATTTCCGTTCCGATTCTCTGGGCGTTCGGCCGGGGCGAAGCGGGGCAAACCTACCTTTTTCGCTACCAGGGCGCTTATTACCAAAGCATGGTGAGTTTTTATAACGACACGCAACGGCTGGATATCACGCTGGGCGCGCCGCGCAGACTCCCGCCTAGCCTATCGCTCGCCCTGGGCGCGCGACTGACCGAGCAAGGGGCGCGACTATGTATTGCCTGCCACACGACCGGAGCGCTCATCGGCGGCCGGTTTCATCCGCGCCGCGCCGTGCCCGGCGTCCACTGTGAGGCCTGCCACGGGCCCGGCGGAGCGCACCTTGCCGCGCTCCAGGCGGGCAACATCGCCCAAGCCAAAAGAGCGATCTTCAACCCCGGCAAGCTGAGCGCAGGGCGACTGGATGATTTTTGCGGAGATTGCCATCGCAGTTGGATGAAGGTTGAGTTGATGGGAGTGAGGGGCGTGCGCAACGTGCGATTCCAGCCGTATCGGCTGGAATTGAGCCATTGCTGGAGCCCGACCGACCCGCGGATCAGTTGCCTGGCCTGTCACAATCCGCATCAACCGCTGGAGACCAGCGAGGCGTTTTATGACTCCAAGTGCCTGGCCTGCCATTTGGTGAAAGGCCAGCTACCCAACGCGCAGCATCCCGGCCGAGCCTGCCCGGTAAGC
>JAKASC010000020.1 GCA_021828245.1 Acidobacteriota bacterium | reverse complement strand
CCGAGCAGTCGGGCATCATCTTCCTCGATGAGATTGACAAGATCGCGGGGCGCGAGCATGGTCACGGACCCGATGTGAGTCGGGAAGGAGTGCAGCGGGATATTCTTCCGATTGTGGAGGGTACGACCGTCAATACGCGGTATGGCATGGTCCGCACCGACCACATCCTGTTTATTGCCGCCGGTGCTTTCCACGTCAGCAAGCCTTCAGACCTGATTCCGGAACTGCAAGGCCGGTTTCCGATTCGGGTCGAGTTGCAAGCGCTCACGGTTGAGGACTTTATTCGCATCTTGAAGGAGCCGAAGAGCGCGCTTGTCAAGCAATACACGGCGTTATTGGAGACGGAGGGCATCAAACTTTCTTTCACCGATGACGCCCTGGAAGAGATTGCCCGATTCGCCGCTACCGTCAACGAGCAGACGGAGAACATCGGCGCGCGTCGGCTTCACACCATCATGGAAAAAGTGCTGGACGAGATTTCTTTCGAGGGCCCCGACCTTAAGAAAAAGAACGTCCGCATTGACGCCGCCTACGTCCAAAAGCAGTTGGCGGATATCGTCAAGAATCAAGATTTGAGTCGCTACATCTTGTGACCTTCCCGGTGAAAGCGGCCCGTCACGCCCACGTGGAGGCTTGTGCCCTCGCGGGCTTTCTTCTCCTCTTTTTCCGGCGTCGCCGGCCCCCCGGGCGAGGATATCGCCTGCTGCTCACTCTTTCGATCAGCGCCTTTTTCCTGGGCTGCGCGGCCGAAGGGCCCCCTCAGCCTCCGCGGGTCGAGCGGCCCCAGCGCATCAAGGATTTGGCCGCCCAGCAGATTGGCCGAAGCATCGAACTCAAACTTACCCTGCCCCGACTTGCCACAGACGGTGAACGACTCACCAAGCCGATTGAGCTGCAACTTTTCCGTGCCGTCGCTCCGCCCCATCAAGCCCCCGCGTCCCCCCTCACGACCGGCAAACCTTGGGTGAGCCTCGACTCGGCCAGCCTGGCTCGGTATCGCCACGGCTCGGAACTGGTTTATGTTTTTACGCTCTCTCCCAACCAATTCCGACAGCTTTTGGGCTCTACGCTGAGCTTTTTGGCGGTCAGCCAAGTGCGAGGCTTTCGAGGGCGCACTTTGCGAAGTGCTGCTTCCAACCTCGGGGTTGTCCATGTCATGGACGTCCCCAAGCCACCCCGCAACCTAACCGTCCAAGCAAAGCCGAAGGTTTTGGTTCTCCACTGGTCGGCTCCCCGAGCGACGCTGAGCGGTCGCCCCGTTACTTCAAAGGTAACGTACCAAGTCTATGCCAGCGCCACCGGTCAACCGCGTTCCTTTCGGCTTTTAGGGACAGCCGCGACGACAGAATTCGAGGATGGGAAATTTGAATTTGGAGAGCATTACGTTTTCAAGGTCCGGGCGATTGTCGTTCATGGAAGGGAAGTCGCCGAGAGCGAAAGCTCCAACCTGGTGGACATCACGCCGCTCGATATCTTTCCTCCGCCAACTCCTCGAGGGCTAAGCGGGTTCTATTCGGCAGGCGTGGTCGAATTGGTCTGGAAACCCGATACGGAAGCGAACTTGGCAGGTTATCGGGTTTATCGGCGTCAAAACCATGAGCCGTTCACCCTGCTCAACAAAACGCTCGCGCAGACCCCTGTGTATCGCGACCGGGATGTCAAGGCAGGCCAGCGATACATTTATGCCGTGAGCGCCGTCAATCAGGCCGGCTATGAGAGCGCCAAGTCTCTGCCGATCGTGGTCAAGGCTGGGAAATAAGAAATTGGGTCAGGCGCCGAAAAACATGAGACGGCGTGGCGGCATCGTCTGTCTCGCCGCCCACGGTCGTGCTATCATCGCAGCGGCGGCCCGCGACGGCTCCACGGACCCGCGCGGCCGCGAAAAATGGGATGATCGTTTCCGGTTCGGAAAAGCTCGTTGGCCTGGTGGTCGCCGCTTTGGGTGCGATGGGGGTGATAGCCTATTATTGGCGGTCGCGCCGAAAAACGCCGGAGGAGGTGGAGCGGGCGCGCTGTCTGGACCTCCATCGCCGCGGGCGGCTGACTTCCGGAGAAATTATTGATGTGGTGGAACCCCAGGCTGACCCGAGGAATCACCGGCTGGTCGTTTACAGGTATGATGTTGCCGGTGTCCGCTACGAGGTTGCCCAGGATTTAACCCGCCTTCCCCAGGCTTACGAGTTAGCCCAACGAATGCTCGGCAACGCCATTTATCTGAAATACGACACGCAGCAACCCGCCAACTCCATCATTGCCTGCGAGCATTGGAGCGGCATCCCTTCGCCGAGCCCACAGGCATCATCTCCCGGTCTTGTTGGCACATCATCCGGCCAAAGGGCAAAAGCCGGAAGCTAATAGATACCCTCAAGCGCCGCGGGCGATTCTTGCGCAGCCCTTGCAGGCTGCCAACGACGGTCGCTCGACCGGCTTGCCGGAGCCGCTCGGTTGGCCTACCGCAGAGCGACTCCCTCTTGTTTCAAAATCCTCTCCGCATAATAATTCCTCACATGCGCCCTGTCACGTAAGACCTCGAGAAAAGCCGCTTTTAGGAGCTGCGTCTTTTCGCTCATGAGGGTATTGCGAATGGTGGCAACCACCTGCGGATCGGAAAGAGTGCGTTGCCCGGCCTTTTCAATTCCCAGCAGCTTGACGATGTGATATCCGGAACGTGTCTGAACAATGCCGGAAATTTGTCCGGGTTTGAGCGAAGTCACGATTTTTTTGAGCGTTGGATCCGCATTGAGCGCCGAGAGAGGAATAAAACCCATATCCCCTCCGCTCAGGGCGGTGCGCGGGTCTTCCGAGTAATTTTCCGCCAGGGCACGGAAGCTCGCCCCGGCTCGAAGCTGAGCGTAGAGCGCCTTAATCTTGCGCTGCGCATCTACCGGTGTCTTGGCGTCGTCGTCTTTAAGATTGCGCACCTCGGGATCCGCATACGGGGTCACCTCAATCTGCGCCAGATGGTACTCCGTTTCCGGCACGTCGAAGCTGGCTTGGTTGCGCTTGTAGTAAGCGGCGATTTCCGCCTGGCTGACCGAAATATGCGCCTCGATATCGCGGTTGATCAAGCGGTGGACAATCAAACTGGTTTTGATCTCTCGCCTCAATTCGTCGAGCGTCATTCCTTCCTGTTGCAGTTTCTGAGCGAATTCTTGCGGCGAATAGGGGCTTTTGAGTTGCGCGAGGCGCCTGTCCACTTGGGCTTCCGAGACGCTAATTTGGGAACGCTGCGCGTCATTGAGCAAGACCTGGTCATTAATCAAGTCATTGAGGATATTCAGTTTGAAATTGGCCGCTTCTTCCGAGTCCGCCGCGTCATTGCCTGCCTTCCTGCGCTGCTGGTAAATGCTTTCAACCTGCCGGCGATAGATTGGCTGACCATCCACCCGCGCCCAAACATTGGGCGCCAAGCCGGGGCCTCCGTGACAACTGGCCATCAAAATCAAGCCGGCCAGCAGCGCCCCGAGGCGAGCCCAGGTCCATCGCGGCGGCGTCTTCCAAGAACGCCAAGCGGGTTGGGTCGGCTCGAAATGAAGCTGCAATTGCCGCGGCCTTGCGGCGGGCTGGGCAAACCTCAGCTTCCGTGCTAAGATAATGAGGCGATTTGCAATGCAGATTCTTCTAAGAGGTTTTTTCATGGCTTATTCCTGCGATCTATGTGGAAAAGCGCCGGCTTATGGAAATCACATCAGTCACGCTCATAACGTCACTCGCCGTCGCTGGAATCCGAACCTCAAGCGGGTTCGCGCGGTCGTCAACGGGGCCACCAGGCGATTGCGGGTTTGCGCGGCGTGCCTCCGGTCGGGCAAAGTTATCAAGCCTGGGCCGTCGGCTCCCTCACGGCGACCTTCGACGGCGTGAGAGTCGCTCGTTTCGCGTGGGACCAACCGGGCGCGCAGCGTCCCTCGCCGGCCGGTGAGTTTGCTTACCGTGAGCCCACCACTCGCTCCACCTGATAAACACCTTCGATTTTTCTCAACGAGGAGATAATCCTCTCCAAGTGGTCCTTATCCACGATGTCCACGGTGACGTCAATGTGGGCCTGATTGTCTCCGGTGCGAGCGGCAATGTTCTGGATGTTGGAATGGACATCGCTGATGGCGGTGGTGACATCCGCCAGCATCCCCTGACGGTCCGCCGTAAATAGCGCCAGCTTGACGGGGTAGAAGGTGAATTTGGGTCCGGACCATTCGACCTCAATGCGCCGTTCCACATCATACATCAGACTCTGGACGTTGGGACAATTTTTAGAGTGCACCGCGATCCCTCGGCCGCGAGTGATGTAGCCAATGATCTCCTCTCCACGGATCGGGTTGCAGCACTTGGCGCGATAGACCAGGAGATCGTTGTAACCGTGGACTTGGATGGCCACATCCGATTTGAGGCCGAGAGCGGATTTAACCCGTGTCGCCAGCCGTGCAGGAGGGCGCGACTCCAGAGGAACTGAGGGAACCAGTTTGGCGAGAACCTGCCGGGCAGCCAGCTTGCCGAATCCAACGCCGGCATAAAGGTCATCCACCTGCGTGCAACCATAATCCTGGGCCACCTTGCGGACGTCAGTCTCCTCCAGTTTCTTCAGGGACACATCATATTTTCGCGCTTCTTTTTCAATCAGCCGCTTTCCTATCTCAATGGCTTGACGGCGTTGCTGGAGGTTGATCCAGTGCTTGATCTTATCGCGGGCGCGGGACGTCTTGACCCAAGCGAGCCAGTCGCGCGTGGGGCGATGGTCAGGATGGGTGATAATTTCCACGATATCGCCGTTGCGAAGCTTGGTTCGAAGCGGAGCGATCCGGCCGTTAACCTTGGCGCCCGCGCAATGATGGCCCACCTCCGTGTGAATGGCATAGGCAAAATCTACCGGGGTGGCCTCGCGCGGCAGCACAATCACTTTTCCCTTGGGCGTGAAGGTATAGACCTCTTGCGGATACAGATCAATCTTGAGGGTGGAGAGGAACTCGCTGGGGTCGCGCATCTCCTGTTGCCATTCCACTAAGTGCCTTAACCAGGCAAAGCGCTCATCATCCTCGGGGTTGAAAGGCTGACCTGCTTTGTATTTCCAATGGGCGGCAATGCCTTCTTCCGCCAAGCGATGCATCTCTTCGGTTCGGATTTGAACTTCAAATGGCTGGCCGTGCGGGCCAATCACCGAAGAATGCAAGGATTGGTAGGAGTTGGGTCGTGGAATCGCAATGAAATCTTTGATGCGTCCCGGAACGGGCCGCCAGGTATTGTGAATAACTCCCAAAGCCGCATAGCAGTTCTTAACGCTATCGGTGATAATCCGCACCGCCAAAAGGTCATAGACCTGCTCGATGGTAATGCGCTGCTTCACGAGCTTCTGCCAGATGCTATAGAGCCGCTTTACCCGTCCCTCGACCCGCGCCGGGATGCCGAATTCCTTCATTTTGGCTTCGACTTGCGTCTGGACGTCCTTTAGAAATTCTTCGTTGACCTTGCGGCGACTTTCGACGGCCTTCTTGACTTCAAGGTAGGCTTCGGGTTCCAAATAGCGGAACGCGAGATCCTCCAATTCACCTCGTAACTTCCCCATTCCCAAGCGGTGGGCGAGGGGCGCATAGACCTCCAAGGTTTCGCGGGAGACGCGGCGTTGGCGTTCCGGGGGAAGAAACTCGAGCGTCCTCATGTTGTGGAGGCGATCCGCGAGCTTTACCAGGATGACTCGCACATCGTCCACCATCGCCAAGAGCATCTTGCGAAAATTCTCTGCTTGCTGTTCTTCCCGGTTGAGGAACTGCATGCGCCCGAGCTTGGTCACGCCTTCAACAATCCTTGCCACTTCCGGCCCAAATTCCTGCCCCAGGCTGGCAATGCTGGTGGGCGTGTCCTCCACCACGTCGTGGAGCATGCCGGCCGTCAGACAAACCTGATCGAGCCGCAGGTCGGCGAGAATACTGACCACCTCCAGGGGGTGAGAGATGTAGGGGTCTCCGGAGAGTCGTTTTTGACCGTCATGCACTCGGGCGCAGAGCTGATAGGCTCGCGTTAACAAGTCCAGGTTCTCGCCGGGCCGGTAGCTCTCCACCTTTTTGGTGATTTCTCTGAAATCCGTCATGGGCCCCTTGGGTTATTGTAGGGCGCGGAGTCTGCGCGCTTCAAGGGTCGCGCCGGTAGGCGTCACGTCAGAGGTTCACGGTCGGTGCCGTTGTTCGAAATCGCTGAATGGCGAGAGCGTTGCCGAAATCGGCACCGAGCGCCCTCCGGAACCGGCCAACGGGAGGAAAGGTCAGGCTCAGAGAGCGGGAACAGGGAATCGAGCTTGCGGCGCCGGCCCAACCTTACGAGGGCACGAAGTAGAAAAAGATGGCGAGGATGATATAGACACTCAAGAGCTGAAAGCCTTCCAACCAATTCGTTTCACCATCAAAGGAGACAAGCGCCACGACGGCGACGGAAAGGAACACCCCCACGATCTCCAAGGGAGGGAACACCAACGTCATCGGCTGAGCGCGGAACTGCGAGAGCAGGACGAGCAACGGCGCGACAAACAGAGCAATTTGGATGCTGCTTCCCATCGTTACGCTGAGGGCCAAATCCATCTTGTTCTTGCGCGCGAGCGCCACGGCGGAGGAATGTTCGGCCGCGTTGCCCACCACGGCAAGCACCACCACGCCCAGGAACGTCTTTGACCAGCCGAGCGCGTGGCTGGCGGCCTCGACGCCCTGGCTTACGATGGCGCTCTCCACGGCGATCAACGCGCCCGAGAGCGTCAGGGCGACGATCGCCGCCGTCACCGTCCCGCGCGGCGGCTCTATCCCGGCTCGCCCGAACAGATTGCGGTGCGTCCGAAAAGTAAAAAAGAGGCTGGCGAAATAGCAAACCAGCAGCACCCATGCCGTCCAGCGGCTGACCAAAGGAATGATCTGGCCTTGGGGTCGGAGCGAACCGTAGGTGGTGAGAGCAAAAAACGCGGGCATCACCAGGCCGACGACAGCCAGGAAAAGCATGGTGTTGCTGGCCCCGGCGGCAGCGCGGCTAAAGGACTGCTTTTCTCGGCGCAAGCCGCCCACAAAAATGGCGAGCCCAAACACCAGGAGTAAGTTGCCGATAATGCTGCCAGATAACGAGGCCTTGACGATTTGCGGGTGCCCGTGCCAGAGCAGGACCAAGCCGAGAATCAGTTCGGTGGCGTTGCCGAGGGAAGCGTTCAGCAATCCGCCGGCCGCCGGACCGAGATGGCGAGAAAGCTCTTCGGTCGCGCTACCGAGCACGGCTGCCAAAGGAACCAGGCTCGCTGCCGAAAGCACAAAGGCCCACGGGGGTGAAATCCCTAAGAGGGCCACAAGGATTGAGGCCGGAACCAAAATGAGGGCCGGAAGCCGCCAAGTTGTCAGGTATTCTCGCAATGCAGTCCATCACGAGCGGCGCCGGTTTCTTCCTCGGGTCGCCGCAACGACGGGATCGCTCCCTGGCGCAACCTTCCTCGCGCCTCGGAAAATGCAGGTTGTTCGACCCTACTCGTTCTGCTGCCGGCTCCGTGCCCGGCCATTGTTCAAGGATTCTTCGGCTGAGTTGTCGTTGGGTTCCGCTTTCCGAACAATCCTTGTAAGGTCTGTAATAAGCCGGAGCCCTGCTGAGTTCGAGTTTGGCCGGCGGAGCCCGAGGTAGAACGTCCCAGAGCGGTCGGCAAATTTGCCAACCCGCTCCCCGCGGCGCTCAGGATGAAGCGAGGGTTGTCGAGCGTCCCTGTCAGGCTGAAGGGAAAGGAGAGTTTGCCGTTATGGTAGCTGCCCCCGAGGACGCCCGCCAACACGTTGGTCAGCCCCGTTGGGCCTGCCTCGAGCATGGCAACGCCCGTGTAGTCCAGACCTTGCCGCCCGACCAAAGCGAGGCTACCGGCGCCATTCACATCCACCCCGTTGCCGACCATCACCACATGCCGGCTCCGAACGATGCCGCCGGAAACATCAAAATCGGCGGAGATCGAAGAAAAGGAGGAAGGATTGCCGGCCGCGGAGCCTAAGCTCGCCGCGTGCGCCAGCAGCAATAAGTTCCTATTCAACTGCAAGGTGGGCATGGTTCCGTTGCGGATACGGAGCTGACCGCTGCCGTTCATCGTCGAAAGCGGGTCCGATGACTGCGCCACCTCGCCGGTCAACTTCACGGTTCCGTCCAAGGTTCCGGTCATCTTGCCGCGCGCTTGCGGAAACGGTTCGAGCAACTGCGCCATGTCCACTTTCTGGAGCTGAGCATCTGCCGAATATCCAAAATGTGGTCCAGAGAAATCCAGGGTCAAGTTTCCAGTGGCACGGCCGCCGGCGACGCTCATGACGAATTTGTCGAAGAGAATCTTCGTGGAATAGGCACGCACGTCCGACTTGAAGCTGCTGCACTGAAGCGCCCCGAATTGGAGGTTCCGAGCTGCCAAAGAGCCCTGCGCGGCCATCGGCGCAGCCTGCTCGGCGGCCTCGGCGGTTGGAAAGAGCCAATCCGAGAGACTCGCGCGGGGTGAGGCAGAGGCGCCGCGCGCGCCGAACACACTTAGAGTGACGTTACGGAGGTCGGTCGAGACGCCTTGACCCTCGACATAGGGCGGGCCGGCGCGTTGGGAGGGGAGAACATCCGCCACGCTCCACTCGCCATTTTCGATGCGGAGTTGCGAAATCACTCCGAGGGTAAACAGCGGGCGATCCGCCGCCGGGGCAGAGGAGCCGGCTTCATGCGCCTTCGGAGGGCTTTGAAAATTCCAATGCCCTTGACCATCGGAAAGCAGATGCAGGTTCGGGTTGTGGAGGTTCAGCGAAGTGATTTTGACGACGCGATGCCAGAGTGCGCGGGCGCTCAAGGTGGCATCAATCCGCTTCACGCTCAGCAGTTCGCCCGCGGGAAAACCGTCGGGGTTTCCGATTTGGAAATCATCCACACGAACGGAGATTCTTGGAAACAGCGCGAGCGCCAAATGGCCGATATGGACCGGCTTTCCTGTTGCTGCTTTCAGCCGCGCTTCGACCTGAGAGCGATAGCGGTTGATATTCAGATAAGCCGGCACGACAAAGACCGCCAGCAGAAACAGCACAACCACGAAGCCACATGCCAGCAACAGCACTTTCTTTTTAAGGGGCGACATTGGAGGCGTCCTTCCCGCGCCGGCCTGCGGCCAACGACCCGCGGTCTCTAGCGGTCACGCGGCCCGCGCCTTGCGGTTAGCTGCCAGACTTCATTCTACCCCAGATCAGAGAGACTCGCGGCCTCAAGGCGAAGAGGGCGCGGTTGCAGGTCGGGATGACGGGAGGCGGGTGAACTGCGCTTTGTAGTAATCAAAGAAGGAATGGCCGGGCGGCGCCACCTGCACGGTTTCAACAAAGGCCGCTACGCCGGTTCGTTCGATGCTGCGGCGAAACAGCCATCCGGCAGGCGCCGGGTCGCCTCCGGAAAAATTGAATTGAATCTCCGGCCCCTCGGCCATTACCTCGTAGCGAATCAAAAAGCCCGTCGAGGTGAAGACGCGCAGAACGTAGGGTGGCCGCGCGCGAGGTTCCGTCAGAATCCCGAGCCAGGATCGTTGGGTCGCGGGAGCGGTGCGCATCGCTTGAAGGGAAAGCCTTTCTCGAAGCACAATCACCCGGCGACCTGCACCATATTGGACGGTCCACCGCAGCGTTCCTCGTTGGCCGGGACTCGTGATTCTCCCGCTCCAACGGCCGACCAGCCAGGCGAGCGGAGAAAAATCCGGTGGGCCCGGAATCGGAATCGCGTAGGTGGGCGGGGCTTTGTGCCTCGCCAAAGCAAGTTGGGGCAGTAGGAACAGCGCCAAGACCAGACGACTTGGCCGCACGGTCACATCGCCCTCCGATTTTTGAAGTCGAGGACGAAGCCTAAATGGGTGCGGCGGTGGGTGAAAACCGTCGCCCCCTCAAGCCCCGCCTGCGCGAGCAAATGCTTCAACTCGGCGACGGTGAAAGCCGCGCGAACCGAATCCCGGTAAAGCTTTTTCATCAACCCGGAATAATAACGACCGTGCCACCCGACGTGCCAGCGGTAGAAGAGCCGGGAGGGTCGGCGCAAGTCCCGCATTAAAATCACACCGGTCGGGCGAGTCACGCGGACCATCTCCCGCAGCACTCGCGTTGGATTCGCCAGATGATGCAAAACCGAATTGGAAAGCACGTAATCAAAGCTCGCGTCTGGGAAGCAGAGACGGTTGCCGTCCCCTTGCAGAAACCGAGCGCGGTCAAAAAGCCCTTGCTTCTCAGCGGCGCGAAGCGCCTGATGAATCATGGCCCGCGAGCAATCCACCCCGACCACGCGGAGGCCGGGAGCCTTTTGGGCCAGTTTGAGCGCGATGTTGCCCGGCCCACATCCCAAATCCAGCAATCTTCCCGAGGGCGCCCCAGCGCGTGAAAACAGGCTCAGCGCCTGCGCGACCAACGTGTCATCCAAGGCATCCAGATAGTTTTGCGCCGCGGCCGATGCGTAAGCTTCCGCTTCGGCGTCGTTGTCCATCACCTCGGGTTCGGGTTTTCGTTCCCACCCCATCGTCTTTGTAGCCTCACGGCGAGACTTCAGCGCGACGCAGAGGCCAAGGGAAACGTTGGCAACGGCGGCGGAGCACCCTATTCGTGAGCCAGTTGCTCGCGGGTGAGGTAAATCAGCAGCCGAAGCATGTCGGTGGTGGTAATGACTCCCTTCAACTGGCCGTCCTCCACGACTGGGAGGCAGCCGATGTGATGAGTAAACAGAAGCTGAGCCGCTTCCGTCACCGGCTGGTCCGGTCTCACGGTGAGGGGATTTCGGGTCATGACCTTGGACACGGGCGTGGATTCGAGGATGTGGTTGTATTCCTCGGGCCCGCCGCGCGCCATCAGAGAGGGAAGAAATTGCCGAACATCGCTTTCGGTCACGATGCCCACCAAGTTACCCGCGGCCAGCACCGGCAAATGCCGGAAGTGTGTTCGGCGAAACGTCAGCGTCGTCTCCAAAAGATTGTCCTGCTCGTCAATGGTCGCGACCTCCGAGGTCATAAAGTCGCGGACTAGCATCCACACCTCCTGCCTTGGCGATGCGCTCGGCGGAACACCTAGCCTCCGCGAGCCGCAGGGGACGAATCCGGAGGGAACTTGATTTCCCAGAAATCCTCCTCGTCAATAATTTCGAACCCGAGTTCAATGCCCTGCGGCGTCTGTTCGGTGGAGGTCCAAACCACTCGCGCGTGAGCGACGCGCTCCGGGTTGCGCATTCGAATCTCCAAGATGGCCCCTACCCCGAAGGGCTGATGGGTGCGAATCATTCCTCCGTGAAGACTCACGATAATGGTCTCCACGTTTTCCCAACTGACGGCCAGGTTCGGGTCGGCCGAGCCTACCAGCAACGGCAGGCGGAGCAGAATCCGACCGCTGCGCCGCCGCAACGGCGGCTGGGGCTGAGATTGGTCTGTCATACCCATCAAGCTTGACACGGTTTACCCCAAAGCCCAAGGCGCTCCGTAGCAAGGGAGATAATAGCATAGCTGTTCCTGATAGGCGAAAATGCCCTCGAGGAGGCTGAGCCGAACCCTCCGTTTCCTTGTTTTTCCTGCGAATCCCATCACCGGGTGGCGTTGACTCAACCTCCAGGCGCCGCTGGTTTGGCTGACCAGACCGCGAGGCGACGTCCTACCCGCCGAGGGGCAGACGAACGTCAGCCGGGCCCCGGCGGCACTTCCCGGTTTGAATCAACTACGGCGCGCGGCATTCCCTCATGCTCCGTCTTCTTTTACACTGGACGTTGGGGAGTTCGCTCCGTCATGCCGCAACGCCGCACGCCGGTCAAGCAGCTCGCGCAAACCTGGTACTTGCGTTTGGAGCGACCGATTTCTTCTCTCTCGCTCATCGGCGGTTTTGTATTTGATGCCCTCACGCTCCACCGAGTGGACCGTTTTTGGGACAATTTTTGGGTTGCCCTTCACCTCGGCATCGTGACGGTCAGCATCGTGTGGATTAACCTGCTCGGCGACCAACTTGCCGAAGATGGCCCGGCTCCGAAATCGAATCCCTCCCCACTCCAGTTCTGGCTCGTGAATGTCTTGCAGTTCTTTTTTGGAGGCTTGCTCTCCGTCTATTTGGTGCTCTATTTCCGCAGCGGCACATTCGCCACCAGTTGGCCTTTTCTGCTGATCCTTGCGCTTGCCTTCGTCGCCAATCAATTCTTAAAGCGTCGCATTACGCGCTTATCTTTCCAGATGGCGCTCCTGTTCCTGACCATCTATTGCTTTGCCATTTATTTGATGCCGATGCTGCTGCACCATCTCGGCACCCGAATCTTCCTCCTCAGTGGCGTCGTGAGCGTGGCGGCGATTGGATTCATTCTTCTCATCCTGGCCGCGTTTTCTCGTCAGGGGTTCCGAGGCCATGCTCGCTGGGCCGTCTTCGGTTCGCTGGCCGGCATTCTGACGGTGGTGAACGGCCTTTATTTCCTCAACCTCATTCCGCCGTTGCCTCTTTCGCTCAAGGACGCCGCCGTCTGCCACAGCTTGGTGGTGAGAGGGCCGGGCGAATATACCATCACCCGTGAATACCGCAGGAGCACCGGGCTTGCTTCCGTAGATTTTCTCAAGCGCTTTTTCGCCTTTCGCCAAACCGTCCACATGGTTCCCGGGGACTCTCTTGCAGTTTATACCGCCGTCTTTTCTCCCACCGCGTTGAACACAAAAATCATTCATGAGTGGCAATATTACGACCCAGCCAAAGGTAGATGGGTCACGCGCGCTCGCATTCCACTTTCCGTGGTGGGAGGTAGTGACGGAGGATACCGAACGTTTTCGATCGTCTCGGCACTTACGCCCGGCCCGTGGCGAGTGGACGTCGAAACACCCCAGGGGCAGGTGATTGGGCGACTCAACTTTGACGTCATATTCCAGAGGGCGGAGCCGCCGCTCAGAACACAAAATATAGGTTAGATTGCCGGTCGAGGCTTCGTTTCCCAGCGCGGGGCGAGGCGTTTTGCCTTGGAGGAACTTCCAGAGCTTGCCGTTTCCGCCTGCGGATCGGCCAGTGTCCAGCTACGTGCAGCCGCTCCTCGCCTTTCGAGCGTCACGCTTGGGGGCTCAATGGGAAAGCTCCGCCGCGTTCAAATCAAGCGGCGCGTTGAGGCGCAATTCAAGGTCGGTGCCGCGCGGCAGCACGATTTCTCGACCGCGTGTTGCCATCACCCAAATCGCTCCGGCGCCGGCGCCGGCAAGGCTTCCAATCCCCAGCCCTTCCAGCGAATGGTGGGCTCCAATCCCGGCCAGGGTGCCGATTTCCGCTCCCGTGACGGTCGTGCGCGCTACGCGACCTGCGTCTTTGCCTTTGGAGCTTGCGCCCTTAATCTTCGCTTCTTGAGGGTTAAAGCCTTCCTTGCCGGTTCCTGAAAAACCGGACAGCGTCGCCCGCAGCCGCTTGGTCATACCGGTCGGCAAAGTGAGCCAGTTGAAGCGAAGTCCGAGCTGCGCCTTGCCGCGAATTCGGCCCGGGCGTTTCACCTGGGTAATGGAACCCCTCACATAGCTGCCCACGGGGATCACAATGCGGTTGGCTACGACAATCGGGAAAATGGTCCGACAGTAAACGGATTGCCCCACGTAGGCGGTTCTAGAGTTAATCGCGCTTTCGAGTTCCAGTGGGATCCGGGTTCCCGCGGGAACAACGATGTCTTTCGGCGTGGGTTGGGCCGGAGAGCAGACAGGCAGCATGAGGAGGGTTGTAAAAGCAACGAACTTTGCGCAATGTCGAGGCATGGTTCGCACCTTCCTTTACTACGGTTGCCGAGGACGAATCGAGTGCGCCGCCCTGACCGTCTAAAATTCCCTTGGGTCGCCCTCAGTTCCGCTCGCGTCCAATGCGTTGGACACCAAGCGAGGCTTCGATCGCCTGCGCGATGCGCCGGGCATGATGCTCGACTAACGTCGCATCTTCCGCTTCCACCATCACGCGGGCGAGCGGTTCCGTACCCGAGTAGCGTACCACCACGCGGCCTCGCGCGCCAATCTGCCGGCGACAGTCTTCGATAGCCCGCTGGAGTTCTTCCAAGGATTCCAGGGGCGGCTTTTCCGCCACGCGAACGTTGCGGATGATTTGAGGAAATAAATGCAAGCCGGCGGCAAGCTGTTCGAGCCGCTTGCCACTCTCCACGACTAAGCGGAGAACCTCCAGGAAGGTGACGAAACCGTCGCCTCCGCGAGCGACGCTGGCAAAGATGATGTGGCCGGAGGCTTCGCCGCCTACTTCGGCTCCGCTCCGAAGCATTTCCTCCAGGACGTATTTATCTCCCACGGCGGCTCGTCTCAACGCGATGCCGTGTTGGGCCAACGCCAACTCCACGGCGAAATTGGTCATCAAGGTTCCCACAACAAGGTTATGGGGCAACGCATCACGCCGCTTCCGCTCGAGCGCCGAGACGTAGAGCACAATGTCCCCGTTGAGCACCTGGCCGTTGCGCGCGGCGAAAATCGCGCGGTCGGCGTCTCCGTCGAAAGCCACGCCCAAATCAGCTCCCTCCCTTGCCGTCCGTCGAGCCATCTCCTCCGGGTGAACCGAGCCGCACGCTTGATTGATATTTCGACCGTCGGGTGAAGCGTGCAAGATATGCGCCTCGATGCCCAACTGCTCCAGCAGTTTCGGCGCCAATTCGGAGGCAGCGCCGTTGGCGCAATCCACCACGCATCGCAATCGCCGCAGGGCCGCCGTCCCCGGCGCCAGGCGCACCAGCCACCGAAGGTATTCTCCTTTAAGTTCTTCAGCAAGTCTTGAGGCAGGATGGTGGTCGCAATCGCCGTCCGGCTCAGCGGTCGAAACGGAAAGTTGCCGGGCTCGCGTCAATTCCTCTTCAATTTCAATCTCCCAATCCTCGCTCAGCTTGATGCCACTCGAGGCGAGAACCTTGACGCCATTGTCGGTGTATGGATTATGCGAAGCAGAAACCACCACGCCGGCATCCCATCCGTGCTCGCGGACGAGAAAGGCGACCGCGGGGGTGGTCAGGATGCCAGCGTTGATGACGCAGGCTCCCGCCGACTCGAGACCCGCTGCCACCGTTCCCGCAATCCAAGGGCTTGACTCGCGCGTGTCGCGGCCAAGCAGTAAATGCGGTGGCTTGCCCGTTCGATGCCGTGCCAGGACGTTGGCAATGGCCGCTCCCAAATGAAAGAGCGTCCGCCGGTCGAGCGGATATTCACCCGCTCGTCCGCGAATGCCATCCGTTCCGAAAAGTTGCGGCTTCTCCGTCACGTCGAGCTATTTTAGCAGGGAACCAGAGGCGCGCGAGCAGCCTCGGGGCGAAGGCGACTAATGAAGGTGGCTGGACGAGTCTGGCCCACGCAACCGAACCGAGCCGGCGACCGGCGGTTCGGTTCTTGCTTGGCAGTGGGCTTGAATATACCGTCGCACCGGCTCCGGCATGGTGGGATCCTGAGAGATTTGTCGCAGATCACTCACGGCAAGATTGGGGAGCCAGGTCAATACCGCATGAAAGGGCGTCAACGGATGACGCACCATCGCCAGCCGAAGGTTGTAGCGTAGCGACCATTTGCGATGCTGGGCCAGAGCTTCAACGGTCGTTGACGGGATTTGCTGGAGGCTAAGAACTTTAATGAGTTGCGCCTCTGTAAGGTAAGGATTATCGAGCGCGGCGGCAATCAGCGTGCGGTCGGTGGTTAGGGCGAGGGCTGCGGCCACTCGCCCCGGGCCGCGACGCGCCAAAGTGATTTTTTCGCCTCGTGGAAGCCCCTCCATTCTTTTTAAGACCATTTCTTCGGCGGCGCGCTTCACGTCTGCCGGCACCGTCGGTGCAAGCGCGACGCCTACCAAATCGAAAAGATAGAGTTGCTTGAGCGTTGGCAGCGAGACCGAGCGCGGCGCGCGTGGATGCCGAGCCAGCGCTAGCCGCACCGCATAGCTTTCCTCGGTTATCGGGTGGGCGGCAAGGGCTTCCACGGCTTTGGCGGGCAGGTCCTTGCGCTCCAATAACCGGAGCAGGTCACGCTCTTTTAGGTGAGGATTCCGTGCCAGAGCAATAAGGACGGCCGGCGCGGTTTCCTTGAAGTAAGGCGCCAGTTGCGGGTAGGGTGCCACGGCGGCGCTTTGCGCGCGTTCTGCTAGGCTGACGGTTGCCTTTTGAGACAGGTCCATTTTGGGCTCGCCCCTAACGGCCTCCCCAAGCGGCGAGGCGCGATTCATGCCTTTCAGCCTGGCCCCATGAATCGGCACGCGCCGCAGGCCCTCGAAAACATGATTTTATGCGCGCCTTTCGGAGCCCGCAACACCGCCCGCCGCCGGGGCCTCGCTTCGTCGGGTTATCTGGCGTTACGATGAACGGTTCGTCTCAGCGAGGGTTTGGCTCAGCTCAATCCACCGCGCAGGCCGGCATGAATTTTCTTGACGAGACCTCCACGTTTCGATTTGATTTGAGCTTCAGTGACTTTGGGTCGTTGCCTGCCTTAATTCAGAACGCCTTTGGGTGAGCGGATGGTTGCCGGCTTCGAGCGATGCAGATGTTTTTGCTTGACCCCGGAACCGCGCGGCTCCAGAGGCGGATACATCTCGGCCCGATCGGCGTAAAGGCAAGGCAGGCTCGCAGCGTGGCGTCAAGCCGCGCTCGAGGCGAATGAGTTTGCCGCCTAAAAAAAAGGGAGAAAATTTCAGGCGGGTCTTGGTCGAGTGTCATGGGAATTCAATTCGAAATTCTGGCGCGTGACCATTCCTCTGCGGCCCGCGTCGGGAAGCTTCAAACCGCCCACGGGGTGGTGGAAACGCCGGCGTTTATGCCGGTGGGGACGGCGGCCACCGTCAAGGCAATCGCTCAGGATCAGCTCGAGCAGCTCGGCGCGCAGATGGTTTTAGCCAACACCTATCATCTTTACCTTCGCCCCGGCCACGAGGCGATTCGTGAACTCGGCGGCCTGCATCGGTTCATGGCCTGGCCCCATGCGATTCTGACGGATAGCGGCGGTTTTCAGGTGATGAGCCTCAAAGGGCTCACGCGCGTGACCGAAGACGGCGTTTGGTTTCGCTCCCACTTGGACGGCTCTTCGCATTACTTAACACCAGAGCGGGCCGTGGAGGTTCAGCTTGCCCTCGGCCCCGACATTCTGATGCCTCTTGATGAATGCGTGGAATATCCGGCAAGCGAAGAGAACCTGCGCCGAGCCGTCCAACGCACCAACCGCTGGGCCGAGCGCGCCAAACGGTTCTTTGACGAGCATCGTGGCGAGGCTCCTCA